>JBBABP010000008.1:0-26081 GCA_041657585.1 Candidatus Absconditabacterales bacterium
GCGTTAATAAAATTGCCAATATCCACAAAATAATAAATCAGATTTTTCGATTATTTATAAACATTTCTTTCAGCAAGCTAAACTTTTCTTTCAAACTGTTAAACTTTTCCTTAAATAGCAAAATTAGCAAAGGCAAAAATGCTATCAAAAAATATCAGTAATTATTTGGTCAAGAAAAAATTCCCTGCCATCTTGAAGTTCATTCATATCACGTTAAATAATAAATTGGCGGTTTGACTCAAAATTTAAAATTATCAAAAGGTCAGTAACCAATATGCCAAAACCAATCTGGCCAAATAAATTTTAATATCTGCCAAACAAATCCAACAATCAAAGTTACAATCAAAATATATTTCAAAAAATTTATATATTTTGTTATCAGAGTTATTTTATTTTTTTTACTTATGACATATCCGATTCCACTTGCGGTCAAAAAAATCAAAACGTAAATGAAACAATATTTAATTCACACAAAAATATCGTAAAATCACTTTCATTTAAAATATGAAATAATTATAGAAAAAATCAATAAAAATCAAAAAATTATTCGCGGTCGTTTCCATTTTTTCAGATATTCCCAAATAATTTTTATATTACACAAGAAAAAAATCAGAACAGAAAAAAATCGAATAAAATCTCTTACCAATGCCAATATTTTGGGATATTCTCAACCAAAAATTCAATATCAAATAACAGTTATAATTATGTGATACAATACACTGAATATCAAAAAGATTTTTATAAATTTTAGCATATTTTTTTATTTAAATAAAAAAACATTTCATAAATAATATAATATATAATAGTATAAAACCAAAAAACAATAAAAAAAATATTAGGAATTAGAAACTGGGAATTGGGAATTAGAAAATAAAAAACATTGTCATTGCGAGCGAAGCGAAGCAATCTTAAACGTTTTAAACAAGATTGCTTCGTCGTAAAAAACTCCCTGCCTACCGCAGGCAGGCTCGCAATGACAATTTATGCCATTAATTTCTTGCAAACAAACGTCGATTATTTAAAATCTAATTAATTTATTTCTATTATTTCTACATGAAATTAACTATTGTTATACCTACAAGAGGAGATAGTAACGTCCCAAATATGATCAAATGTTTAGAAAATCAGACTTTCAAAGATTTTCAAGTTTTTTTTATTCTAGACAAAAAAATAGAAAAACAAGATTTTCAAAATCTTTTTTATACATTTACAAATTGAAATTTTGAAAAATTAAAAAATCTGAATATTAGTTTTTTTACAAATTTAAACTCAAAATTTATTCCTTGAAAATGAGCAAGTTATGTTAGAAATTTTGGCATAAACAAAGCAAAAACTGAATTTATAAATCTTATGGATGATGACGAATTTTTCCATCCAGAATATTTACAGCAATCATTAGATCTACGAGAAAAATTAAAAAATCAGATTCAAAAAGATTTTGTTCTTACTCCAACATTGATGTATAGACAAACATGACAAATTCAAAATCAATGATTCAAAAAATTCAATTTTCTAATTTCTAGACCAATTATGCAAAACCTTTGAAACAAAGAGCGAGATTATATTCAAATGTATTCAGGCAATTCATTATTGGCTCCGGGATATATTTTTAAACAGACTCAATTTGATGAAAAAATAGATTTTGTCTACGAAGATTTGGAATTTTCTTACAGGATTCACAAATCTTGATTTCCAATAATAGTTTCCAACCAGCTTAAAATTTATCATATGGAAAGAGAGAAAACAATTTTAGAACAGGCTCGAATATGAAATCCAATCCAAGCATACAAAAAATCTAAACACAGAATAATTTTTGTTAGAAAAAACTGAAATTTTCGAGACAAAATAAAATTTTATTTATTCTGATTTTGGGCACAACCTTTACGATTGATTTTTAAAATATTGATTTATGCTAAGTGAATACAAAAATTCCATATTATTTCAAAATTATTGAAATGAACGATAGATTGAATAAGTGGTAAGCTATAATCTAATTTTACTTCTTTTAAATTGGCATTGCGAGAAGGTCGTTTTTTAATGACCGACGAAGCAATCTTTATTTAAGCCATTAGATTGCTTCACTCCTTTCAGTCGTTCGCAATGACTGTAGTATAAGAAAAATCTAAAACATAAAAATCGATCTTGATTTTTCATTTTAAAGTGATATAATAAACTTTCAAACAAAATATTAAATAATAAAATTAACATTAATTATGTAAATCATCGCATAAACAGTATTTACTTGCCCCGCAACTGCGGGGTATAATAAACTTTCAAACAAAATATTAAATAATAAAATTAACATTAATTATGTAAATCATCGCATAAACAGTATTTACTTGCCCCGCAACTGCGGGGTATAATAAACTTTCAAACAAAAAAAAATAAAAAAAATATAAATAAAAAAATGAAAAAATTATATAATTGGTTAGATAAAAACATATCTTTATTGGTAACTATAGCTTTATTTATACTTACAAATATTCCAGCTTTTTTATGGGAAAATATAATCGTAGGTATAGATTTGCAGCATGAAATCAAGGTCCGGGCCTGGTCGATTTTATTCGAAATAATTCTTGCTATGCCATATTTATGGTTAAGAAAGCATTTGAGAGGCAAACTTCATGGCATAACAAAAACTCGAAAAATGAAATTATATTTAGCTGATACATTGGCACTATTTATTATTTTTGTGTCGCTTTATGTAGTAAAATTTTTTATCTTTAATGCAATTGGTTGGTTAGATAAAGAGAGTCTACAAATTGGTATTTATACTGCTATTGGATTTTCAATATTATTTGGACGGTTGATGGGTTATATATTAGACAGAACAGAAAAATATTTTCGAATTAGATGGTCCAGAAAAATAAAACGAAAACTAAAAAAATATAATTGAAGTAAATTAATTACGTGTCTTGCATATCTGTAAGACATTTTTTTTATAAAGAAATTTATTATTTAATTTTATTTTTAATAACTTCAGAGATTTTTTTTCTATTCCAATTTATTTTTTCAAATTTTTCAAAACCTTGGATTAAACTTAACTGATCTTTATTTTCCACCAAAATTCAGGAATCTTTGTCTACCAATTCCACACTTCATCATTTATTATATCCGAATACTGGTACTCATAAAATTAAAGCTTCTACTGTTGCGATACCAAAACTTTCTTTAGTTAAATTTATAAATCCTTTTGCATTTTTCAAAATTTTGAAATTATCTTTCTTTTTTTCGTAGTCAATCCATCAAACAAAAATTATATTATTTCCTGCAATGGATTTTAAATATAATTCATCAGGTCAGCTTCACATAATTATCAAAGGTCTTTTTAGCTCATTAAATAAACGAATAACTTTATCAACTTCTTTTACAAAACTAACAAGCCTTCAAATATAAATATAATAGTCTGAATATTCTCACGTTATCTCATTGCTTTCATTGTAAATAATTTCAGATATTTTTGGATACCTTACTTTACAATCCAGTCAATAAATTTCTTTTGCTAATTTTGCTGTGTAATTACTATTGGCGTAAATTTCGTCAAATTTTACAAATTTCTTATCTCGTTTCCTTAATCTATTTGAAATAAATTTAAACAAAAATAATTTCAATCATTTTAATTTTCAAATATATTCATCATAGTGACTTCGAATATATTGCATCGGCGAGTGTAAATATAATGTTTTATAAACACTTCATTCAATCGAAATATTTTTTCCAATCGCGAAAGAAGATATAACGATTTTTTCTGCTCAGAATTTTTTAATTTTTTTGGATAATATTTTCATTAATCTTGGATAAAAAAACATCAAATTGCGATAATCAAAAATCCAACTCAAAATAGGAAAATTTTTCTTAGCAAAAAATAAAAAAATCTGATTTATCCAATTTGGTAGGGCAGTGACGATTTCAATTTTTTCGTAACCATTATTACAAGCAGATAGGTTTTCAATCTCCAAAAACTTCCTATCAGATATTAAAGTAAATATTTTAAACTGATTTATTTTTTCATTTTCTCCTAACGTTCTAACGCCTGCTTGTCCGGTAGGCAGTTTCCAACGTTCTGCATCTAATTTTTTAATTTTTCAATTTTTCAATTTTTTAATTTCTTCCATAATTAATTCTTGAAAAACATTCAATGCTCATCATTTCATAATCCGACAATGTACAAATGCTAATTTCATTTCAGATTTAAATTAAATTTAAAATTTCCTTATAAATAAGATATTGAAAACACATTTTAAAACAATATAAAATCTTTCAAAGGAATTATTTTACTCTTATAAATTTTTTTTAATGGACAAAGAGACAAGAAGAATATTTAGAAACAATATTATTAAATTTTTAATCTGAGTGTTTTTACTTATAATATCTTATATTTACATACAATGACATCCAGCAGAAAAATCATCTATTTTTTCATGATTTGAAATAATTTGGCAAAAAATAGAAATAGTTTTTCATAAATTAACAAATCAAAATTACGAAGCACTTAAAAAAAAATATTCGTTTGAGCAAATTTATCAAGAATTAATTCAAATGGCAGAAAATAGCACTTGTAAAAACGCAACTATTTTGACAGATATCAACGAAACTTTAATCGAAATGAAAAAGGAAAATTTAACTGATTTGGTTGCCAAATTTTCATTCTACTCAAATAAGGCTGGTGAATACAAATCTAGAATAGAAAAATGCAAAAAATAAAAATCAGTTACGAGTGAGTAGTGACTCGTGACTAGTAACTGGTTACTCATAACTTTTTATTTGTAGTCTTTTTAGCTTTGAAGCCTTTGAAACTTTGAAGCCATTGTAACATTTATTATGCTTTTGTCTTGAACTCAGTTAACATTAGATATTCAAAATACATTAATAGTGAACAGTAACGCGTAACTCGTAACTGATTTCCTAAATCCACTTTTTTCTTTTAAAATAAGTGAACATTCATATTCAAACTGATAACATAATTATCCAAAGAATTGGATATGTCCATTTTTGTCATAATTCTGGCATATAACGAAAATTCATTCAATATACTCAAACCAAAAATGTTAAAGGAATAAATATAGTTGATATCACAGTCAAAACTTTCATAACTTCATTTAATCTATTAGATGTACTTGAAAGATAAATATCCAATGATCAAGCTATTATATCTCTAAAAGTTTCTATTGTATCAATAATTTGAACGGTATGATCATAAAGATCTCTCAAATAAATTTGCGTATCTTGGTTTATTATATCAGAATCAGTCCTTTGTAATGTATTGATAATTTCTCTAACTGGCCAAATAGATTTGCGTAAAGAAATCATATTTTGTTTCAGATTTTGAATTTTTTCCAAAATGGGCCTTCAAGGATTAGTTAATAATTTATCTTGAAACTCTTCTATTTCTTCTTCCATTTGTTCCAAAACCACAAAATAATTATCAACAATAATATCGATTAAAGAATATCAAAGATAATCTGATTTCATTTTTCTTATTTTGGTTTTTCATTTTTTTATTCTTTCTTTCAATCAATCAAAATCGTTTCATTCTTTTTCTTGGAAAGACATAACGAAATTTTTGGATATTATTAAACTTATTTGTTCAGTATCCAATTTGCTTTTCTTTTTATCATAATAACACATTTTTATTACGGCAAACAAATATCAATCCATATCTTCTACTTTTGGACGTTGAGAAGTGTTGACTATATCTTCAAGAACCAAAGGATGTAAATTAAAAATTTCTCATACATCCTTGATCAAATCAATTTTGTCTATTCCAATCAGATTTATTCGTCTTATTGCTCATTTTTTAAATTTTCAAATTTCTTCGACATCTTTAATTTCTTTTTCCTCAAATAAATTTTCAGAATAATCAACAATTTCTATCGTGGCTTTTACAGTTTTCTTATCTCAAGTATATACAATTGCACCAGGGGCCAATCATATATTTTTTAATTTATTTGCCATTGATTTTTGTTGTTTAAAAATAAATATAAATATATATACTAACTTTCAGTATTTTTTCAAATTGATTTTGCTAATATTTTTGATATACACTTAAAAGTGATTAAAAAATTAAAAAACTTTACATTTTTCTGTCCTCCTTTTTTAAAGGAGGGGTGCCCCGCACATGCGGGGCGGAGCCTGCCTGCGGTAGGCAGGGATTTGTTTAAGCGTTTTTAAAATCCCTCTGCCTATCGGCTTCTCCCTTTGAAGAAAAGGGAGACAGAATTAAGATACAATTCCCAACGTTCTATTCACCACTTTCCCTTTAACCTTTCCCCCTATCGTTAATGTCTATCAAATTTCATCACAAATTTTGAAAATATTTAATAATACTTTTGTTATTCTGATTTATTTTATTTTTAATCTGAAATACAAAAGCTGAACTTCCAAATGAATACGTGGCAAATTATGAAATCAAATCAGATTATGATAAAATTTTATGATTTTTTGTTCAAATAGATGCATCTAGTAAAATATGACAACAAATTCCAACAAATATTTTTTCAGAATTAAGCACAAGTTTCCAAAATATTTTCCCAAAATTTCCACAAGATTATTCATTCAAAGTTGTTTATGAGCAATGTTTGCTTTTGACAAATAATTTAGTGAATTCTAGCACAGAATATCAAAATAATTTAGGTTCTTTTATGTCAAATTGTTACAAGCCATTTAGCGATATAATCAAAACAATTAATTCACAATATACAATTACTGCAAAAGCAAAAGTTTCTCCTCAAGAATGACCAGCCCCAATTACTGTGACTTTTGATGCAAGAGAAAGTATTGATCCTTCAAATGAAACAATACCATCAAAAAATTTTTATTGGTATTATAGGGACGTAGATTGACAAGATAAAACTATTTGAAATGATTCTGTAGTTAATACGACTTTTACTAAACCTTGAAATTATTTAGTTCTCTTGACAGTTAGAAGTTCGAATAAACAATCAAAATGAATTTTTGATTGAGAGCAGACATTGTCAGTTAATGTGACACCGACTTCAGCGATTATAAGCGTTTATGCTAATGGGCAAAAATTTAAAGCTGACACTAAAATTAAAATTTGAACACAAGAAGCACAAAAATGAGTTGTTCTAGATTGATCTGCTACGATGCCTATTTGATGAAGAAAAATTCTTTCTCATATTCGAGAAATTAATTCCAAAGATTGATTTTCTTTTTTTAGAACAAATGATTGAGCCCCATCAGTTATCAAAATATCTTTGCCTGATCAATGAGAATATACAATAAAATTAACAACAGTAGATAATGAATCTAATAAATTAACAGAAAAATTTGATTTACTTGTTTCAGATCCAGTTGCAATTATTAAGCAATCTCCAGAATTATGAAATACTTCAACAACATTTAATTTTGATTCAAGTCCTTCATATGCAGTTTTGTCTAACATTAAACTTTATACGCGAGAAATTTTTGATCAAAATTGAAATAAATTAGATACTTTTCAATGAAAATCAATTAAGCAAAACTTCAAAAAACCATGATCTTACACAATTAAATTATCAGTAGAAGATGAATTATGACAGACAAACACAGATTCAGTTCAGATAGTTGTAGATTCTACTGATCCAGTTCCTCAGTTCACAATCGAACCAACAAATGAACGAAAAAATCCTTCTGAATTTATATTAAATGCTTCATCTAGTCAGGATATTGATAAATTGAACGGTAATGATAGCTTATCTTATGAATGGAAATTTTCAGATTGATCAAATGCCAAAATAATAGACACCAAAAATAATAATGAACAGATCACGGTAGATTTTGATTCAGTATGAAAACACAAAATAATATTAATAGCAAAAGATTCTTATTGAAAAATAGCAGAAATTCAAAAAGAAATAGACGTGAAATCTACTCTCAGACCACAAATGTTTATTGCGCCAATTACAACAATTCGATGAAATCCTATAAATTTTGTAGTCAAGTCCAATCAAACAATTTTCACTTATAATCGAGATTTTTCTGATTGAGATAAAAGAACTATACAGGCTGATAAAATATCACATATTTTCAAAAAAACATGAATTTACAAAGTCACATTAACTGTAAATTGAACAAATTGAATGGATAATGAAGTAAGTAAAAATGTTTTTGTATGAGAAAAAGATTCTCCAATAGCAGCATATATTGTATCAAATAATTCTTCTCAAATAAATACACAAAATGAAATTTGTTCTGAAATTATCGACTGAAAAAATATCACATATCCTGCATATCAAGTCAAAAGACAAGATGAAATAAAAATAGATCCATCTTTATCAGTAAATACTAAATGAGAAAATTCTGATTTATCTTTTTATTTTCAGCCACACAATTGAGAAATATTTAAACAAGATAATTTCACTTACAAGTTCAAAGATTTGTGATGTGAATTTATTGATATGACGGTTGAAGATATTTCATTAGCAAAAAATGACAAAACAAAAATTTGGTTCAAAGTTGTCAATGCCTTACCAAAATTAGATAACTTAATGCTTTCGTTTCCACAATATTGAAATGAAATGTGAATTTGATTCAAAGAAAATAGCGTAAAAGATATTTTCAATGATAAGCTTGATCCATTGATCGTGAAAGTGTCTGCTCAAAATCCAGTTGATTCAGATTGATTTATTTCATATTATAAGCGATATTATTATCTAAAAGATGATCCAGCTAATCCGATAGAACTCAAGATAACTCCATACAACATACCATACACATTTTTTTCTTTACCTAGAGTGCCTTGAGAATTTATGTTTTGAGTGACTATGTATGACAATGATGATTGAAAATTATCTAGTGAAGAATTAATCTGAAATTGACCAATAGTTTTTTTTCCTCCAGATGTCACAAGGCCAGATATACCTTTGGTCACAATCAAAACAGATCAATCTAGCGTTGAAGTTTGAGATGAGGTGACATTTGATGTGATTTCAAAAATAATTTCAGATAGGGCTGATTTTATCAAAGATAGAACGATATATTATGATTTTGATTGAGATGGTGAGTGGGATTTAGTTACAAAAAATGATCGTACAAAATATATTTACAAAAAACCAAGTCCAGACACATGATTTAAACCAAGAGCTGCAGTGATATATAGATGATATAAATGAGTTTCAAATTGAGGGAATATAATAGTAAAAAAATGACTCAAACCAATGCTTCTTTCAGATTCTTTTGATAAATTTGCAATTTTTAGAGATATCAGCATATGAGATGTTTTTCAAAAAGAAGTTTGTTTAGATCAAAAAGAATGTAATCAAAATTCAGGCAACATTTTAACTACTTGAAATGTTTTTAGTTTCACTTATCCAGATTATTGAAAATATATTATTTCTTTGTCGATAAATGATAAATATGCAAATTCTTCCAACAAAAAATGGAGTTTGAATTTAAATAGTTGAAATATTAATTCGTGAGATTTTCATATATTATCGATACCAAAAGCAAATGTAGAATCAGATAATATTCAATTTTTTGTATGAAAAAATTTAGATAATTCAATTTTGTATTACATATTTTATGATAATTCAAGATGAACTTGTTATGTTGATAATGACATAACGATAGATTCTGACTGAGATTGAAATAAAGATAATGACAAAGATTTTTTGTGTAATGAATTATATTTTAAAAAATATGAACCAAAATATGAATCAATGACTTGAAGAATATATTTCACTCAGTTAGATAGTAAAATTATCTCCAAAGATTTCAGTATATCATTTTTAGATTTTGATGTGGAATTAGATTCAGAAACTTTGATAATATACAAAGATGTTCAGCTTCTAATAGATTCTATAAAAGAGACTAATATTACTTGATCAACAGAAAGCACATTCAAAATTCTTCTTGTTAATTTGAGAGATTGATTGATAGATAAAATAAATACGAAATCAAATTTGGTTTCTATCAAAGATTTTTTACAAAAAAATGAAATCAAATTAAGTAATGAACAAAACACTATATTACAAAGTATTTTTACAAAACTTACTGATAAATCCGTTGCTGCGGCTTGATGATGAACGGAATATGAAAAATCTAAAGCTGAAATTTTATCTATTTTGCCTGATAATTTAGCAGTTGAAATTCAATCTTTGTTTCAAGAATTTGAAAGTGCTGAGTTGGATTCTAATTCAAAAATATCCCAACAAGATCAAAGAAAAGCAATATTACAAAAAATAGTTGATAATATAACAAAAAATGTTGCCACTGACTGAACAGATATTGGAGAAAATCAAGTAGATCCAGTTTATATGAAAAGCATTATGCTAAGTATTTGTAATATTATGAAAATTTACACAATTCAAAGTAATGCTTGTGTGTCTGAAGACACAAAAGTTGTTCCTGAAAATATTCCAACAGAAAGTTGAGTGAAAAAAATAAATCGGCTCAAAATAATATTGATTATTTTATGATCTTTAGTTTGATTATTTGTAATATTGGTAATTATATTTGCAGTCAAGGCAAAAATAAATCAAGAATCTGAGATTGAGCCAGAAACAACAACACCAAAAACCTAAAAAACAATACATACTTTTTTTGGAAATATAGAATCAAAAATAAAGATTTATTTTTCGTTAATGCTTCGCAGACTAACTTTTTTTCATTGCCAAAAAAAGTTAGCAAAAAAGTCTAGTTCTTACAAGTCTCGCTATGTTATTTTTTCTGCTTTTTACAAATGTACCCAGCTCGAACAATTTGTAAGAACCAAATCATTGTCTACATTTGAAATTTCTGGTAATCTGCAGTCTGTTTTATCTGTGGTTTTATCTGTGGTAAAATATTTGCAAAATAAAAAAATCTGATTATAATTAAATAAAGAAAACAATCTTTATTTAGTAAATTTTTTCTCAATGACGGACAGTTCCAAAACGGTAGCATCACAAGCCAATCAAAAACAAATTCAAGAGGATGAAGAAATAAATTCACAGTTATTCGGTTGATCTGAAGATATTTTTGAAAATTCAAATATATTTCAAATTGACAATCAAAAATCTGAAAAATTAACAGAAGAATCTGAAAAATGGCCTGAGAAATCTGATGAATTTGATTCAGAGAATATACAAAGCCAGAAAGTTGAGCATAGCGAAATCCCGCAAAGCGGGACAGAATTTAGTGCAGATGAATTTAATTCTGAAAATGAATTTATTCCAGAAGATAATGTAAATATTGAAGAAGATGACAATCAAAAATCTGAAAAATTAACAGAAAAATCTGATGAATTAGATACAAAAAAACATGAACATCAAAAAGAAATTAATACAAACGAATTTGTTAAACAAGAAGATGAATTTAAATTTGACGAAGACGATGAAGAAGACGAAGAAACAAAGGATGAGGGCAGATGAGAAATAAAGGATGAGAGCAGATGAGAAATAAAGAACGATCAAGACGATATAGAAATTCAAAAAGATTCAGATTCAGATTCAATTTTAAAAGAAAAATTTTATGAGCTGTATAATTTTGTTAGCGATATTTATGAATTCAGTGATTTATGAGAAGAGGAATGATTTCAACTTATTTGAGCGGATAACGACAAATTAAATATAATTTACAAAATATTTTTGGACAAAAACGAAAACTCAATTTTAATTTCCAAAATTCAAACAGACAAAGAAACTGACTATCAAGATCAAAATGATCTTAATTTTATTTTCAACGAAGATAGTCAAACATTGAGCGTGATTTTAAATGATGTGCTTCTTTTCGATGAGGCAGATGAAGAAGATTCCAAAAAACAAATGCAGATAGTTGATAAGATCAACAAATTTACATTTCTTGTCTGAGAATATCACAAAAAACTTGAAGAAGAAATAAATGACAAAAAAGCTGAAGAAGAGGAAAGAAGAAAATTACACGATATTTTTAGAAATTTCTAAAGCATTATTATGTGAAATTTCTCCTTGCAATTATTCACCATATAATTATATTGTCAATAATATAAAATACAAATGGAAAAGAATAGTTTTTATCTATTTATATTATTACAATGACAACAACAGCAAAAGAAAATTTAAAAGAATATGAAGAAACAAGAAAGAATTTAAAAGAAAAATTAAAACCTTTGTTTGATGAGAAGGACAAAAAAAGAAATGCAATAAAAGAAATTTTTAATAAACCAGAAGAGCAAGAAGAAAGAAAAAAGTTAGAAAAGACAAAAAAACAAGAATTAAATCAAAAATTTAAAGAAGAAAACAAAGATTTGATAGAAAAATATAAAACTCTATACAAAGAAAAAAAATTAAATGAAAAAAAATTTCAAGAAGCTTCAAAAATATTACAAGAACTAAATCCAGAATTAACAGAAGCAGATGTTAAAAAATTAATTATGTGAGACTCAGTAGAAAAAATGAAAACACCAGAACTAGAAAAAGAAAATTACAAAATAGATAAAGATCTAACTTTAGAAGAAAAATTAAACCAAGGTTGGAAAAAAGAAAAAAGACCGATGAAAATAAATTGAGTAGAAAAAGAAGTAACTGTTCTTGAAAAAGAAATTAAATGAAGCAATAAAAATGCTTTTGTACGAGAATATATAAATGAACCTAAAGACGTTATCCCAAAAAAATATTTATGACAGCAGTTATTCAATCGATATGCAGTCCAAAATTTAGCGGAACAAGGCAAAGTAGATTTAAGTAAGTTGCCAACTTATGAACAAATGGAAGAAATAAGATGATGAAAAGAAAATCATCAAAAATTCTTAGAAAATAATTTCCAAAAAGATTGAGAAAATCTGTTTCCTGGTTTTCGGAGTCCATACGACAAGAATTTCAGCGGTGTTGATAGACGGACAGTTTGTTGGTTGTCAGATGGGAACGACATAGGGATCCACGGAGATGATATGAATCATATTTACGACGATCATTATTATCGTTTCTCTTTGCGTTTTCTCAAGCCTACCAAATAAAGAGGCAGGTAAACCCGCCAAATAAAGAGGCAGGTAAACCCGCCAAATAAAGGGGCTGGTAAACCTACCAAATAAAGAGGCAGGTAAAAATTAGGCAGGCCAGAATGGCCGCTTATCGGTCAATAAAACAAGCATATAAACTGACAAAATTTAATTCAGACAGTAAAAACAAACTTCAAAAAACATATCAATAAAAAAATCTCGCATTGATGCGAGATTTTTTTTGGAATAATGTATTTAGGCGATTGATAATCGCCCCTACTACAAAATATTTTACTTTACAATTATTAAATCTCAAGTTCCAAGTGTTTCTACATCTCAAGTTCATAAGTTTGGATTTGGTCATGTTCTAAATGGAAAATCTTCTGGTATATAATATCATTTGATTTGTGAAAGACATTTTAAAACATTTGTTTGTCGATTGATTTGACTAGATGCATAAATATTTCAGTCCTTGTTTCAATATCTTGATAATTGTTTAATTGTGTGATATTCTCATAAAAACTTATTATTCAATGTTAGTCCTATTGATCTTGCTCAGACGAGAGCAGAATAAAATCAGATTCTATCTCATCTATCATTATTTCCAACATTTCATATATTGTTATCTGTAGATAAGAATCTTCATAATGTGCTTTCTGCAAAAGCGATACACATCAGAACATCTTTGTCGACATTTGTTCATTTGCTTGCGTCTTCTCGGAAAGCAACTTGTTTGTAAATTCACACTCCAAATGTCGTTAAAAATTGATCTTCTCTTTGCATCAAAGTTTCTCATGTCATTAATTGTAAATTTGTGATATCTATTGCTCTTACATATTTATCTCTTAAATATTTAATCTGATATCATTCTGGTAAGGCAGATTTTTCTTTTACTATACTTGCATCAAGTATGTCAAAAGGATCTATTGCTATGCCATCTTTGAATAATCAAAAAGTCAGATTAGCTCATTTGGATATAAATCAAGCTCATCTTGTTCCTGGTTCTCATCAGCTATATCAGATTAATTGTCATCTTCTTACAACGTCTCAAGGTTTGACAATTATCCTGTTCAAATATTGATAAGTAGAAATATATCAATCTTTGTGTACTATCATTGCCCGATTTATACCTATGTCATCATTGTCTGCAACGAAATAAACTATTCAATCACGAGTTGAATAAACTGGATTGCCTTGTGCGGATTGTATTTGTATTCACAAATGAGGCATTCAATATTGTTTTTGATATTCAGTATCTCAGAAATATATTTGAATTTTTTCTATAGGATAAATTGGCCGGGCTACTGGATATATTTCTTTATCATCTTGAATTTGATTTAATTGAGATATTTTTTTATCCATATTAAAATTTACTTTGTAGATTCATTTTTTTACATCAATTACTAATTCGTTTATTTTGTCGTAGACTCATTTTGTGCTTTCAAATAAATTTTTGATACTTGTTTCTCTTTGTATCTTGTTATCTTTGTATAATCAAATAAACTGAAGCAAATAATTTTTCTTTTGTTGAAATTTTTCTAACTGGATTTCATAATCTTTTACTTGATTTTTTGCTATAATTTTTAAATTATTTAATTTTTTGATCAATTGGATTTGTTTATCTTCATTATTATTAAAACTATTCATCAGGTCGTTTAATTGCAACAATATTGAATTTACCAAATTATCATTTGCAAGTGTGCGTGGAATATTGTCAGAATTTATTAACAATTTTATTTCATCTATATTGTTGTCGTTGTAATTATATAATTTGTTGTCTAATTTATATATGAAATTTGAAAACAACTGAATATATTCTTTGGTATTATCAATATTGTCTCTTGTTAGATTAAGATCTTTGTCGGCTAAAAATATCAATTTTTTGTAGACCGCAACTTTCCCCAAAGTATCTGAAATTATTGTAGTAGAATTATTGATGTCGTTTATTACATCAACGATTTCAGTTCTAATTTGTCTGTATTGCTCTGAGATTTCTCATGAGCTTCACGCTCTTTCTTTGTCATCTAAAGAAAAAAGTTCATTTGTAATATTATCTAGGCTTGTTTTGAGATCTTGCAAATTATCTGAAGCTTGTTTAACGTCAAAATCAACTACATTATTCTCAGTTTGATAAACGTCATCTCAATGCGATATTGAAATTAGTCAAAATAATAATATTAAACTTGTGATTATAAATCTGATTTTTTTCATATATTTTGGATTACTATTTTAAAAAGCTATTATTTTTGTTTAATATAGTTATAACAATTATATTCCATTGTGTAATTTTTACAAAAAATAAGTGATTTCTTTTTTAATAAGCATTGACAAAGTTAGCAAAGTTTATGTAATTAAGAATATTTTATCGCGTTTAACAATTATTTTATGCTTTTAGCTGTAGATAAGCCAATTTGGATAACGAGTTATGATGTTATTCGTATATTAAAACATAGATTTAAATGACAAAAAATCTGACATAGTGGAACTTTGGATCCTATGGCGACTGGATTAATGATTATTTGAATTTGAGATGGGACGAAACAGTTATTTAAACTTCAATGATTGGACAAATCTTATGAAGCTGAAATTGATTTTTCAAAAATTTCGGATACTCGAGATTTGGAATATCGAAAGACAATTAACAATTTAGAATTAAAAATGAATAATGAAAAATGTGTATGACTTTTTGTTAATGAAAAATTAATATCCAAACCTGATTTAAAATTAATTAAAAAAGAGTTGGACAAATTAATTCCAGAATATTCTTTGCCATTATCTTGATTTAGTGCGAAAAAAGTTTGATGAAAAAAATTTTATGAATTGGCGAGGGAGTGAGATATCAAGCAAGAAAATAGAGTAATGAAAATAAATAGTTATCAGATTTTGGATTATAATTTTCCATTATTAAAAGTTAAATTGGATGTTTGATCGTGAACTTATATCAGATCCATAGCTTATTGGCTTGGGCAACAATTGTGACTTGGAGGAATTTTATCTGCACTTAGAAGAACGAGCGTTGGGAATTTTGAAATAGAAAAAATGGAGATGAAGGTATTGGAGGGGAGTGATTTGAAGGTGGGGGAGATTTATTTCAAATAATAATTTCTAAGTTTGTAATCCAAATTTCATGCAGTAAAAATTATAATTACTGTGTTTTTGTCAGAATTATTTATTTTTTTAGTTATATCTTCAAATTTGGTAGTGTAAATTCATCAGCCCTGCCTTGCAAAATGATTTCATAGGTCGTTTAAGTTTTGGAAATTTCACATTTTTTTTGCTAAGTCCAAAGATTCTCTGGCGGCGAAAATATCGTAAATAATTACTTCGTCATATTTTTTCATCGCTTTTTTGAAGTCGTTTCGTCAGTTGATTATTCTATTTATTTGATGTGGTTGAAATATGCAAATTATTTTTTTGTTTGGATATTTTTGTTTTAATGTTTCGTATCATCAGGCAATAGAAGATGCCATGTGGCCATAATCTGTAAAAATTATCGCTCATTTTTTACTGGTAAATAATAATTCTAATCTTCTTCGTAGTCCGCCAAAATTTAGCATGGTATTTTTTACCTTTTTTGCAGACAAACTTAATTTTTTCAATAAAGCTAAAACTAATGATCAATTTATATCGTTATATTTTCACCAGATTTTTTTGAAATTTATTTTTCAGATTTTTGTTTTGATGATTTTTTTGGTATCAAAAAATTTACTTAATTTTAAATTATCTGGAACGAAAATATTTTGTTTAACTTTATTTATAAGCTGAACGAAAGCACTGTCGTAATCTTTTTGATCTTTGTAATAATCCGTATGATCAAGCTCCAAACTCGTGATAATTGCGTAGTCCAAATCTAAATGTAAAAAATGTCTTTTGTATTCACAGGCCTCCACAAGAAACAAATGTTTTTTGATATTTTCATAGTTCAATCATTTTCATGTGAAAATAAAATCGAAAATATTTTTTAAATCTGACTGGAAATTTTTGTTAAAAATATAACTTTGATTTGCAAAATCTGGAACTAAAGCTCACAAAATTCCAAGTCAAAAATTTGGCAAAACTTTATTCGCCGTGTAAATTGCCATTGCGCTTGAGCTACTTTTTCCGTTAGTTCAGGCAAATCAAACGGTTACGAAATATTTTGAAATTTCTCACAAGAATTGGAAATAATTCATTAAAAATGCTGGTCTTTTGATTTTTTTTGCTATTTCTCTAGCTGTTTTAACTTCTATACTTTCAACTGTCGCTTCAGAATAAATTATTTTATCGTCTTGTTGGACTTTGTAATTTCAATGTCAAATAATTACTTTCAATCATTTTTCTTTTAATTTGTCTGTTAACTGACTTTGAACTCAATCAATACAAATTAAATTTTGAAATCATAAATCATAGAGCAATCCTGCAACTCCTGACATTCAAGTTCATCCTGCTCAAACTAAAACGATATGCATTAAAAAATTAAAATACTAAAAAATTAAAACATTATTTATGTAATATTTCTTTATTTATAATTTTTGCGATGTGATTTCTTTTTGACTCTGGATTTCGTATTCGATGTAATTTAATTTCTCAATAATCTATACTATCTTCCATTAGATCTCATTCAGATAAAAATATAATATTTCAATTGTTAAAAATAGAATTTATTAATCATTCTTTTTCTACTGTAATTGTTCTAATACTTTGTGAATTAATAGTTGTAATTCATTTGTTGAATAATCATTCTTGATTGTATCTTATCAAAGATTCTGGCGTGATAATTGCAAAATCCATAGAGAAATCTATAAGATTTTTTATTATTGGGAAAAGTGATATTATAATTAAAGCAATACTAACTGGCAATCACAAATATATTAATCATTGATTTCATAATATTATATAAGATGTATAGATTATTATGAAGGCCGTTATGGTTGTAAAAAATATAGGTAAAAATATTTTTAAAAATAAAAATAACTTACTTTTTTGAATTAATAAAACATTTTGTGCTCAAAATTTATCTTGATATTTTTTAAATGTGTATTGTTTGAAATTTGTATCAAAATTTGAAAATATTTTCATGCGTAGTTTTTTGAAATAAATGTTGAGTATTATGTTATTCCCCAACCCTGCCTACCGGCAGGCAGGCCGTCTAAAATAGAGGGGCTATCTTAGATAAATATATAGTTTATGCCTTGCATATCAAGAAAAAATTATGGAGTCAAGTTTTGTGTTTTGATTGTTATTTTTGCTATGGTATTTTGGAAATTATCTTTGATGGTATATGTTACATATTTTGTTGTATCGTCAAATTTGTAATCTCATTTCAAAAAAGTTGCGTAAGATCAAGGAATATAAATATCTCATTTTTGATTTATATATAATATATCGTCTTTGTTTAAATTTTGTATGGAATATCATGATCCAAAAATTCAATATTTTCAATTGTTTGGAAGATCAACTTTTTTGTAAATTGTTTCTCATTTTAGCATCTCTATTCAAATTAAATTTTCACTTGGAAGATTGATATAAAACAGTGTTTTCATTTTGTTATTGTCTATTATTTTTATTACTGGTAGATGCGTTGTGAAATCTAAATTTATAGATGTATTTCAAATGTAAGGTTTGTTTATTGTTATTTTTCAATTTTCTGGATTTAGATTTCAAATTTCTTTTTGATCAGTATCAAAAAATCATATTGTGTTTCAAATTGAAAATATTCATCATGTTATTATCGTTTGGTTTGGGCTTAAAGAAAATCAATTAAATGAATTACCACTTGATCATTTAATTTCTTTTCGTAGTCAATTTCTTAATCTTTGGAAAATTACATTTCATGAATCTATATCATTTGATATTTTTGCTATTGCTTGTGCTTTTTCTTCGCTAATTTGATTTATTTTTGTGATTTCAATTTCAGGAACAGTAATTTTAACGGTTACTTTTTGAGTTGATGAATTATTGTTAAAATCAGTGGCTTTAAAAATATAATTTTTTTCGTCTTCTCCAGTAAAAAATAATCAGTTAAATCAATCTAAACTTATAAATCAGGTTTTGTTGAATCAAGTTTTTGTAGCTAAAATATTTCAATTTTCATCTTCAATTTGCATTTTTGCTACAGCAACATTGTCTTCTCGTAATCAATTTAAATTATATGTTGTATTTATAAATCAGTCTAATTTATCTCATGAAGAAACTATTTTTTTTGTGCTTGTTCTATAAAGTGCTGTTTGCAAATTAGGTCACAATCAATCTCATAAAATCTGCATTCATGCAGTAATCTGATTTGACCAAGGGGAATTTATTTTGTAAGATGGAATAGATCATTCGTTGGCAATGTTTTTAATTGTAGATATTTGAATATATTGTCGATGTCTATCTATGTCACTTAATACTGTATTTATTTCTTCATCTTCTTTGTTATAAAACTGTACAGATAATATTGTTCAGGTGATCAGATTTTTTATTTTATTTTCAATTGTGTTGGGTCAATCATTTAAATTTATTTTTGAAGAATCATATTCTGTTCATTCTGGTAGGAATAATATATATTTTTTATTATAAAATTTTTCATAATTTTTTTCTTTGTCATTGAAATTATCTATTCTTTGATTTAATCTTATCAAATATCCATCTAATTTATCTCAAAATTTTTGACTGTTTGTTCGTCAAAGAGATATTGTTTCAAAACTTTGTCATTGTGTTTTGAAATTTTTAACTTCTTGATTTTCATCAAACAATTTAAGATATATATTATTGAATAATCAATCACTAATTTTAACATATCAATCATTACTTTCATTTTTTAAATTGTTAGGACTATCAAAAACTGGAGCTTGATAGTAATTTGTGTGATGAGTTTCATTTGGATATTTGTCATTTTGATTATTATATTTAACATAAATGCTATTTTCATCTCGCATTATAATATCAGATTTTTCATCATTATTTATATCAAATTGAAAATAATTATCATTTACTTCGTCGATTTGAGTTTGTGAATTAACTACGTTTATATAGTTTTTTTCATCTCAACTATATGTTTCAACGAAAATTCAATTAACGTACGAAGATATGTCTGGGCTATATCAATTATTTTCTCATCAATTTGTTCAACAATCTCAATTTGAACAAGAAGTGTCAGCTATGATTGGTTTCGTTATAGGTAGATTTCATTTTACATCAGAACTTATTTCAGAATTATTATTCTCGTTGTAGGTTAATAATTCTAATTCTCCTGCATTCTCAGTTTTATTCTCTGGAATTTTCTCAAATATTGGCTGGACTTGATTTATTTTGTTACTTAAATTTTCTAAGTATTTTTTTGATTTGCTATAAATGTTGTCTGTCATATTCAGATTTATTGCAGAATTATTATTTATTGCATCGAGGTATCATTTGATAAGTCATTTGTTTATATCAAGATAAGTTTTGTCTGGATGTTCTTGATTGTATATTAAATCTTTTGCAGAATTATTTAATGTAAATAAAGAAGTTTTGAAATTTACACTCATTTTTTCATCTTTAACTAATTGGATTTTGTTGTCTTTGAGATTATTCAAAAACTCATTATAATTATTTTTAATCTGATTTGCGATTGTTTGTATTTCTTTTTGTTTGTTTTGGATCAACGATTGCGATTGATTTTCTATTTCTTTTATTTGTTTGCTTTCTGTCGTTACTTCTCATTTTGTATTTATAATTGATATTAGAGAATTTACTTTATTTAAACTTTGAGTGTCGTCTTTTGTTTTTAATTTGAAAAAGGCTAATCATTGAGAAAGATCATTGTAAGCTGAATTATAATCTTTGTAGTATTCTGTAGTTTTATTATCGAAATTATTTTTTGGTGAATAACTACTCAAATCATTTACAATACTTCAATCTTCAATTTTTTGAAAAATATCTGTTGTTTTATTATTGTTTGCTTTGTTTGTAAAATTATTAACTCATTGTTGAACAGGAGTCTCGATTTTTTGAGAGACAAATGAATTCACATTTGATGCTAATGAATTTAATAAATCATAAACTCAATCAAAATTGAATTTTAAACTTAAGTAAGCATCAATTTTGTAATCAAATCATTTTAATGGAGTATTTTTGAATGTTGTTGTTTGATCAAAATAATCAAAAATAGGAACATTCCATGTTCTTTGTGTGATTTGTTCAATTTTTCATTTTACTCATTTTTCAGCTACAAGTCAGATTCATCATTTGATTATGCAAAAGATTTTTCACAAAAATCATGCTGTTTTTAATATTCACTGAATATTTGGTGATATTTTTGGAATTTTTGGAGCTGGTGGAAGTGTTGGTAAATCTATATTTACTGTTGGTAAAAAGGATGGTAGTTCTGGTAAATTTGGAGGTCATGGAATTATTGGTATTGTCGGAATTTCCAAACTTTTTGCAAAATTTATATCTAATCACAAAAATACATCTAAATTTATTTCATATTTTGGAGGTTGGGGTAAGTCAGGTAATTTTGGTAAAGGAATTTTAATTGGAGTAAAATTAAATTTAGGCAATAATATACTTATTCACAGATCTATGTTTGAAAGATCAATGAAAAGACTTGGAATTTTGAACGGTGGGATTGGCAGGATTGGGAGTTTAGGACACAAAAAAGATAGACTACAAGAAAATGATCAGTAATTGTCATTAGAACATTTTGAACATTTTTCTGATCGATTGACAGAGAAATCTATAATTGCTTGTCGTGTTTTAATTGCTCATATCAAAATAATTATTGAATCTATCCATTGAGAATATTTGTTTGCATTTGTGTTTAATCGGTAAGTTATTTTTCAGACAAATTCTGAAAGTATAGAAGATATTTCTGTCATATATCTATCTGTGACGTGAATCCATTCGTAAAGTTTTGTTGGAAATTCTTTGTAAG
This sequence comes from Candidatus Absconditabacterales bacterium, assembly GCA_041657585.1. GTDB lineage: Bacteria > Patescibacteriota > Gracilibacteria > Absconditabacterales > Absconditicoccaceae > JBBABP01. Next base: position 21,774 of record JBBABP010000008.1, read on the forward strand.
ATTGAACGACTTGAATATTTTGTTTCACAGATTTAATTAGTTGAGCTGAGTTTTCTTTGAAGGTGATGAAATCTTGTATTCATCAAAGAAAATTTGAACATTGAGATAATTTACTTATTTTTGTATTTACTCTATCTAATCTATCTTGTTTTTCTTGCGTGAAATTTGCTCATTGTTTTTCTTTTTGTTTTTCTAAAAATGTTTGTTGTAATTTGTAGACGGGAAGCGATGAAATTTGTTGGGCACTATTTGAAATGTTTGTTCATAAATGTTTCCAATCAGACATTTCATTCACAGTAGAAACCGTGACTATTTGTAATTTTTTTCGTTCAATCTCAATTTGATTTTTTAATGTATTATCGTTCGTTGTTAATTCTTTTTTTGTCGCTTCCAAATCTTTTAATGTTTCATTAAGTGCAGTTTTTTCTGTTGTTCAACAAAATGCCAATAATTTATTTATCATACTTGTTCGATCTTGAAGAATAGTTTCTTGTTTTAATATTCGTCAGGATAGATAACTTGAATATGTGTTGATATCTTGGTCTGTGAGCATTGGTACTTTGATATTTATATCTTTGGTGTTGATATTTACCAAAGGAACTTCTTTGAACATATCTTTGATTGCCTCAAAAGGATTTTCTCATGCTGTTTGAGATATGTTTGTGTAAGTTTGTTGTTGAAAAATATTTGAAGCAGATCAGCTTATATTTTTTGTATATCAAGCAGATTGATCTTTTTGATTTTCATTTTTATAATTTGCAGAATAACTTCAAATTTTATCAAATCATTGTAGCAAATTAGTGACGTCTGGTAAAGTTATTTGAACTGTCATTTTTGTTAGATTGTTTTGTATATATGATATTTGTTGCGTCATTCGATCTTGAATTATACATTTTACTAATCATTTAACTTTACCTCACAAAATTTTCAGATTTATTTTTTCTCATGCCTGTAGACTAAATCATTTTCAATCTGAAATATTATCTCAATAATTGAAACTTACATTGGAGTTAGTTGATTCGTCATTTTGTATTCTGACTGCTTTTTGATTGAATTGAAATAGTCAGCCAAAATTTCAATCTGGCACTTGATATGTTGGCGAATTGCTATTCTCGCTCATAGAAACTACTTGAAATGGAGTTCCAAAAATTTTTCATTGTGAAAATTTACTTCAGGCGTTGTTTGATTCTCAGATTATATTTCGTCATCAAAATGTGCTTTGATTGAAATTTATAATTGTTGATCAGTTTGAAGAATCTGTTGATATTCAATCAAAATTATCGTAGTCTAAAATTAATCAATTGGCTATTGTTGTAGGAGAATTACATGTTCAATTTTCTGAAGCAGTTTTAAAATAATCTGAAACTTCATCATTTGCGATTGATGTTCAATTTTCATTATTATCTCATCATGTATTATCTTCCTTACATGGTCATGTAAGTGGAGGCATTGCAAAAACTATACAATTTCATCATAAATCTCTAAATGGTTTTGGTATTTTGGCAGCTACCCCATACGGTCATCAACAAATAGCCATACCAACACCTAGAGTTAAAGTAGGAGCAACATATATTCTTATCATAGAAGGATATACTCATCATCAGGCTCGTAAAAATCAATCTAATCATGGTTTTTGTATTTGTCAGTAAGGTATTGGTATTGTTCAAACAGGAGTTAATATTGATCAAGGAAAGAAAAAAACAGGAAGTCATCATTCTAAAGGTCAAACTGGCAATTTGATACATCAAAATAAATGATATTGTCCTGGTGCTAAAAATGCTTGATTGAATGGAACTGGCAATCATTGGCAAGTTTTTTTTCATCAGATTTTGAATCATTGACACAATCATTGTAATGCTGTGTCTAATTTTTCACTTACGCCTTCTGTCATATTATCTATAAAATTTACATTTACACTTAGTCAATCTCAAGCAGAAAACATATCTTTCCAATCAAAATTTTCTGTGATACTATCTATTCATGCGATTGTAGAAGGATCAGATTGAGTTGTAGAAGATTGAATTGCATCAACGGCATTATTTAAATTATTATTTTGATTTGCGTTAAGTGTTGCCGTATATTCATCTAATTTTTTTTGAACATCATCAAAAATTTCTTCGTATCATTTAAAATCATCTATGGCGCGGTTTCTGTTGAACAAAATTATTCTTCATTTTTGACATGAATCTGTAAGCGAAGTGGTAATATCTGGCAATCAGTCTTTGATTTTTCATTCTTCTTTTAACTGTTCGTCTTTGATTTCAATTTTATTTATTTGCGGTTGTTTGTATCTTAGAGTATAAATAAATTGCAAAACTGATCATGAACTTAGCTTTATATTATCTATCATCAAATCATAATCTTCAGATGGGCTTCGGCTAACAATTAAATCTCAAGTATTTTGATTCATAAATTGGAATCAATTTATTTTGTTATTTTTGTCCGTTTGTATATTTCGAGGTCATTGAATTTGATCTAAATAAGTGAAATATTTTATATTATTTTTTAATCAGATTATAGTTGTTTTGACCAAAACCAAATCGTTGTCTTGAAGCATTCATCAATTTACATCTTGAAATTGTTTATAAATATTTACTGGATCATTTCATACATTCAGATTTGATATTGGAACAAAAAGTAATTGATCTGCAGTTAATGTGTTGTCTGTTTCGTATATTGGTAATTTATCCAAAGGATTGTTTATATATTTATTTAACTGTGATTGTCATGAAGAAATGTAGCTGTTTGTGTTTTTTGTTATTGTTTTTGTTAAATCTGTTGCATATTGTAAAGCTTCTTTTGGACTTGTAAAAGTTTTAGTTGCAATATCATTTTCTACTTTGTCTTGTGAAATTTCATTATCACTATCAATGCCTTGATATAATCACTTTCGATGAATAATACTTTGATCTTGAATATGTGAGTCTGGCTTGATTTGTAGTCAGAAATTTTTTATTAATTTGTAATTACTTTTTTGTCTTGTGTATCGTAAATCATCACAAGCGTAATCAAGTTTTGATAAATAATTTCAATCTCAATTTTTGTTTGATCATCAATAAAATATTTTAATGTCTCAAAAATTATCATTTGTAATAATATCAAGTTTTCAATCTTTATTCATATCTTGAAAAAATATCTGTTGAACATTTTGTAAATCATCTGGAAATTTAGAAATATTTCATTGTAAAGCATTTGTGTTTAAACATCACAAATTGCCATCAACATCAAATACTCAATAAATATTTTTGTGAACTTTGAGTTTATTTCATTGCGTTCGCACTATAATATCTGGATATTTATTCCCATCTACATCTCAAACAAAAATATCTTTGATGCTGTCTTGCAAAAAAAGTAAATCTTGTAAATTTTTATAAGGTTGCTTTCATCAATAATTTTTTAAAATTTTAATACTTCAATCTGTATAAGTTACTAGAATGTCTTGTAATCAATCATTGTTGAAATCTATAGGCAAGACTTTGAAAATTGTTTTATTTGGATCTGAAAATATATCTTGTCATATTGATCAATCGTAATCTGTTTTTTGTATAGGCAGATTTGTATTTACTCTTTTGATTAGAGGATCTCCAAAATTTATTAAAAATTGTGAAGAATAATTTAATGTGGACTCTCAAACATTTTTTCAATTTCCAAAATTTGTTATGTTTTTGAACTTACTTGTAAATCAGATTCATAAAGATGTATCAATGCTATTTTGGATAGATTCATATCATTCGTCGGTAAAAGAGCTTTCAGATAAACAAAATCAGATTCATTTAACTCAATTTGTAGATCACTGTGCAAAGACTACCTTTTTCAAATATTTTATATTATCAAATATTTCTGTTTTATTTATATTTTGCGTGACGGAATTTTTACTAATCTCAACTTGAATTGTTTGATTATTTCATGTTGGAACATTTATTTTGTATAATAAAATTTTTCAAATCAAAACATCGTTAACTAATATTTCATAAATATTTAATCAGGATATTTTATTTTCTGAAAGTAAAATTTTTGTGTTTTGTGCCAAAAATCAATTTCTAAAATCAATAATTCATGTGCCATTTATTAATATTTTGTTATCTTTAATTTCATTAGATTTTATTATACTATCTGTGATTTCTGGAATGTAAAATATTGTGTTTTTGTTTGGTAAAGTTATCGATCAAGTATTCGTTATTTTTTGTAATGTAAATGTATTTGTTTTGTCTATATAAACGCTTCAGACATCTTGTATCCATGTTCGTATTTCAGAATTTTTGAAAATTAAACTGATTTGTTTTTTTGCTAAATTTTGCATTTGTCAGT
>JBBABP010000009.1:0-2318 GCA_041657585.1 Candidatus Absconditabacterales bacterium
AACAATCTTCCTATGAAATGTCTTTCTTATTTAACTCCGTATGAATATATTAATCAATTTATTGTTAATTTAAATACTAATTTGATACTTTATAACAAAGTGGTGCAATAGACTTGAATATGTTCCTTTTTTATTTTAACATATTATTAATTATTTGTCATAAAAAGTCAATGTTTTTTTCGTTTTCAAAGATTTCTGATAGATAGCGAAACAAAGTCCAAATAATGCCATAAATGGATAAACAATCATTCTGTCTACAAAACTATGAAGAACCATTCATTCTATACTTAATCAAAAAAGTCATAATGAAAATGCAAAAACCATTGTTCAATAAAATCTGGTTTTTTTAATTATTTTTTGTTTTTTTTCATGTTCATCTTGATATGCTTTGTATCCTATTCGATGCAGATAAAGATACAAAAACATTCGTCATAAAAATCCAAATATTCAATATTCTATCCATATTTGCATAAACTGATTTTCTGGATTGTAGTCAGATCAATTTTTTATTTGGTAAGAAGCTGGTCATACGCTTCAAGCTCACTGTCCCCAAATTGGTTTTTTGAGTATATCGTTAAATGCAGTTAATATGCGTCTGACGTGTCAGGTATTTGAAAATTGTCTTGAAATAATTTGATCTTTGCCGATATATGTCACTACTCCAAAAATTAATAGTAATGGTAAAAAAGAATATAGTCAGATTTTTCGGAATTTTTTTTTAAATTGCAAAAATATCAGGACTAAAGTTTGTATAATCCAAGCTATTCGAGCCGCTCTAGAAAAAGTAGAAAGCATCGCCAAGCCGAAAAAAAATCATCGCAGAGCTATTTCATCTCGTTTTTTGTTTTTGAAAAATAATATGAAAAAAATTGGCCAAAAAGCCACAAGAAAAAATCCTCGGTTTATCGGTCTTTCAAACAAAAATTGATTGCGTGCGTATCAGGCATTATATTGAGTATGATAAGTTGTTGGTGGGGGGCTACCAATTTTACCTTCAACGCTATATTGATCATATCAAGCAAATTCCAAAAGCCTTGGAATAATCCAAATAATTCATCGTCGAACTATACTTAGTACAAGCAATGTTTTTAAGCTTTTATTGTATCGTTTGACCAAATTAATTTCTTTGGTTCACAAAAAAATATAGCTTATCATAAAAAAAACTATAAAAATTAGAAATCCTGTCATAGAATATCTGATTGATATTATGTAAGTTCAAAGTCAATTTTGATTGATGAAAATGGAAACCAGAAAAGTCACAAAAATCGTTAAAATAAAAATCAACGTAAAATCTTTTAAAATAAAGTTTTGCCAAAATTCTTTTAATTTGTTTGTTTTGTAAAAATAATATCCTAAGAATCAAATAAGTCAGACCAAGATAATTTCTTTCCATGCTCGAATTATGTTTCGAATTCCTCAACTAAGATTTAATTTGTATGTGACGAAGGTTTGTAAAAAAAACTGCAACAAAAGTCAGATTAAAAAAAATTTTATAATTATTGTTAGGGTTTTGATTATTTTTTCTGAGTTAAACATGAAAATAAATAGAAAATAAAATGCTTCGCGGACTCACTTTTTGGCATTGCCTTCTATATTTTCTGGCAGAAGTAATATTAAACGTTTAAATCAAGATTGCTTCGTCGCCAAAAAGCTCCCTGCCTACCGCAGGCAGGCTCGCAATGACGATTATTTGTTTCTATTTTATAAAACTTCAATTAAATTGGTAGAATAATAATATTATTGTCACTGCCACAAGCAATCATTGAATCATCCATGCTTTCATTACGATTGTGGTTTCATTTACTCATCTATGCTCAAATAAATGATGTAGAGGAGAAACTGCAAAAAGTTTTCTGCCAAATCTTTTTTTCCAAATTATTTGTAAAAAACTTGAAGCAACATCTATAATAAAAAGCAAAAATAAAATAATAAAAGGAATCAGAATTCACATTCTCATATTTAAAATATATAGTAGACAAGACATTAATCATCATAAAGCAAAAGCTCAACTATCTCACATAAATATTTTTGCAGGATGAATATTGTAAAACATAAATGCAGTTAAGATTGCTATTATGATTCCTAAAAATGTTGTAGCTATATAAGTTTGATTGAAAAATAAAACAATTGCTAACACAAAAAATATCATCATCAACAATCATCAGGCCAATCCATCAAGTCAATCTGTGATATTAATTGCATTCACTATGCTGATTGTTATGAAAAATGTTAAAATTGGATATAAAATTCATATATGAAATTCTCAGCTTATTGGCCATAAATTGATATAATCTATTCATAATTTGGAATAAAACCAT
>JBBABP010000009.1:2328-9731 GCA_041657585.1 Candidatus Absconditabacterales bacterium
ACCATCGTGAAATAAATGTTGCAAAAATTACCATTCAAATTAATTTTGCTTTTGCGCTTAATCATTTTACTTTGCCGTGTCATTTGATATTCAAAATATCATCTATAAGTCAAATCAATCACATAGAAAAAAATCAGAATATTAATATGTAAGTTTCTGGTCTTGCAATCAAACTATTTTTGATAAATCAATATTTTTGGATCACAAAAGACAGTAATATCATTATTAGCATAACAAAAATAATTATTCATCATCACATTGTTGGCGTTCATTGTTTGTGTTGATGCATACTAGAAAAAATTTTTGATTTTTCTCATGTAACTGCTTCTTCACGGATAGTTTTTCATAATTTATATTTTTTGAGTATTTTTATATAAATTGGATATAAAAATCGTGAAATTAGAAAAGCTATAAGCGAAAATAATAAAATGTTATTTAGTTTGATAAGCATTGATTGAAATTAAATTTTAAATTGTGTTATTATGTATTCATCCCTGCTAAAGCAGGGTGAACAAATACGATAAATGTAAATTGATCATAATGATTGTGCGTTATTATAATTATTTTTAATAACACTACTATGTATTCATTTTTGGGATTTTATTTCAAGGCTTTTGTGAACTTGACAAAAATGAAAAAGGCATTGATTTTTGTTTTTATTTATGTATATACACGATTCAAATAAAATTAAAATATAAACTAAAATTAATTAAATTATGCACAAGAAAGAAGAAAATGTAATGGTTGTTCTTGATTTGAACAAACCAAAAGAATCTTTATTAAAAACCGTAAAATTTGCTTCTGATTTTGCTTTCAGAGCGAATAAAGATTTAGTTATTTGGTACAATGAAAAAAATTCAGGAAGATGGAGAGATCTAATTGAAATAAAGTTTTCCATTTGTAATGAATATCCTATTGATGTTAGGATTAGTAGAGAAAAACATAATTTTCTCAAAAACACTTATCAAAACATAATAGAAAAAGAAAATGTGAAATTTGTTATAGTTAGTAAAGATTATTATATTTCGGGGAGAAAAAAAATAATTCCTATAAATGTAAAAACATTTACTGATAATATTATTTCACTTATTTCTTCTGTTTCTGTACCAGTAATTATTGCTCCTGAGAATGAAAATATTGCAATAAAAAAAATTATCACTCCTGTTGATCGCACTGGCAAGGTGCAAAAATATTCTTTTGTCATCATGCTTTTGGGTCTTTATGAAGGCGCAAAATTGCGGCTTTTTGTCCAGAACTCTAAAAATGAGTTCGACAAGGATAAAATAGCTACTTATTTGAGGCATGCTAACAAGTATTTAACCGAATCTTTGGTGGAATACGATTTGATTTATGCAAAAAACAAATCAGAATTTTCTCATCATTTATTGAGATTTGCTTTTAAAAAAAGCGATATGATTGTTCTTGAAACAAATAGCGCTACTTCTTCCAAATTAAAGAAAATAATTGGAGAAGTTGGAATTAATGATGATTGCGTGATTGTTTTTGTCCCTACAAAAATGATGGGCAATATTAGTTGGAAATAAGATTAATAAATTGACGGTTATTTTCCGTCAATTTTTTTTAATAAAAAACTCTTGAAATTTATAAAAAATTTTTTATAAATAGCACGTGAAGGTTTTTTGTGATATATGAAAATATTATGAAAAAAATTTAATTAATTTGTTATTTAAATTTCTTTCAGCTTTTATTTTTTTAATATAAATAATATGACAGAAAAAGGCACTAAACTTATTCCATTGGAAGATCACATTTTGATTGAAGCGATGGAGGAAGAAAATAAAAGTAAAGCTTGAATTATTTTGCCTGATAGTAAAGAAAAACCAAGTAAATGAAAAGTTGTGGCTGTGGGAAACTGAAAAATTTTGGATAATTGATCTAGATGAGCAATTGATATTAAAGTCTGAGACGTCGTTTATTTTACAAAATATGCACCAGATGAAATTGAGTTTGAATGAATGAAATATTTGATAATTAAACAATCTTCTATTTTGGCAAAACAAAATTAAAGTATTTTTTTATTTGTTTAATTACAGATAATGTGACATTGAAGTGCGCATATCTATATTCATCTAAATAAATGTTTGCCAATTGAAAAAATAAATAGAAAATTGGATAAAATTGCTTTGGAATGAAAAATAGATGAAATAAAAGAAAAAATAATAAATAAAATAAAATCTATATTTCAAAAAGCTAAACAAGAAATTTAATAAGATAAAAAAAATTTTATTAATTTTTTGTGGAGTATTTTATATATTAATTTAAATAACAATGAGTAAATTAATTCATTATTGAGATGATGCTAGGAAAGAAATTTTTGCTGGCATAGAAATAGTTGCAAATGCTGTGAAAGCCACAATGTGACCTAAATGAAGAAATGTGATTTTGGAAAAATCATATTGAGGACCAACAATAACTAATGATTGAGTAACTGTTGCAAAAGAAATTGAATTGGAAAACAAATCTCACAATATTGGTGCTTCAATGATCAAAGAATCTGCAGAAAAAACTAATAAAGAAGCTTGAGATTGAACTACAACTACGGTTTTGCTTGCATATGCAATGGCAAAAGAATGATTGAGATATATTCGTTCTTGAGTTAATCCATTTGCGCTTGGTAGATGACTTCATAAGGCAGTAAATGAGCTTGTTCAAGAATTAAAAAAGAAAACTAAAAAAATTAAGAATAAAGAAGAAATTAAACAAGTTGCAACTATATCTGCTCAAGATGAGGAGGTTGGAACTTTAATAGCTGATGTCATGGAAGAAATTTGACATGATGGAACTATCACTGTTGAGGAATGAAAAACAATTTGACTTACAAAAGAAATCAAAACATGAATGCAATTTGATCAGTGATATACTTCACCATATTTTGTTACAGATTCTCAGAGAATGGAAGCTACAATTGAGAAACCTTATATTTTAGTTACAGATAAAAAAATATCTTCTATTAAAGATATTTTGCAAATTTTGGAGTCTATTGCCATGAGTGGTAAAAAAGAAATTGTGATTATTGCTGATGATATAGAATGAGAAGCATTAGCTTCACTTGTATTAAATAAAATTAGGTGAATGTTGAATGTAATTGCTATCAAGGCACCAGGATTTGGAGATCGTAAAAAAGAAATGTTAAAAGATATTGCTACTGTTACTGGAGCCATAATGATTACTGGAGAACTTTGACTAAAACTTGAAGATACAAAAATTGATATGCTTGGTAAAGCTGATAAAGTAATTTGTACAAAAGATGATACTATAATTGTTGATTGAGATTGAAATCAAGAAGAAATTGAATCAAGAGCTAACAGTATTAGAGTTCAAATTGAAAATACTACTTCAGATTACGACAAGGAAAAATTTCAAGAGAGGTTAGCTAAACTTGTTGGTTGAGTAGCTGTTATTAAAGTTTGAGCTGCCACTGAAATGGAAATGAAAAATAAAAAATATAAAATTGAAGATGCATTAAATGCAACTAGAGCTGCAGTGGAAGAAGGAATTGTAACATGATGATGATCAGCTTTGCTTCAACTTTCTAAGTGACTTGAAAAATTTAAACTTGATAACGAAGAAGAGCAAATTGCTGTTGAAATAGTAAAAAATGCTATTCAATATCCAGTAATTCAAATAGCAAATAATGCTGGTTTTAAATGAGATTGGATTGTGGAAAAAATAAAAGAATCAGATGATTTTAATTATTGATTTGATGCAAAAGAATGAAATTTCAAAGATTTATTTAAAGCTTGAATTATAGATCCTGCAAAAGTTTTGAGAGTTGCACTTGAAAATTCCGTTTCTGTTGCTGCAATGTTTTTGACTACAGATGTTGTTATTGTAGATTCTCCAAAAAAAGAATGATGCGATTCTTGTAATCATTCATCTTGATCTTCAATGTGAGGTGGTATGTGAGGCATGGATATGTATTAAAAAAATAAATAATTAATAATTAAATAAAAAAAGCTGACATTGGTCGGCTTTTTTGTAAATAAGAAATATATTTATATTTTAAATTAGTCTTAATTTTAATTTTTCAATTTCTTGGATTATAAGTTTATATGCAGTTAGGTTTCTTTTTCAGGCTACATGTAAGAAATATTTTATTGTTTCTTCAATTTTGCGTTGAAGTTTTTCTTCTGTCAAATAATTACTATCTCTAAGGTTATGAATTCTATCTGCAAATTTAACATCTAAATAATCGTCGTTGAGATTGTCTAAATGTCCAAAATAATCTTTGTTTCTTCTGTTTTTTCATTCTTTTTCTAAATTAGATTTTACATGTAATTCTTTTGCATTGTTGTATTCAAAAAATTCATCATCAGTTAAATATTCTTTCCAATCTTTTTTGCTCAATATCGTAACTCATGTTGAAATATATTCTCAATAAATTCTTTCAATTACGTCAGCGTATTCTGGTATGTCTTCTTGGACATCATGTAGTAATCAAATTAGAATTTTGTTTAAATTTGGATTTGGTAATTCTCTAAGAAGAATTTCCATTGTTCATTTTAAATGTTCAAAATATTTTTCATTGTTTTCTCTTTTTTCATCTTTAAATGCTAATTTCATAAGAGAATATGCTTGATCAAAAAGATACATTTCATGTTGTACTTTTTTATCTTTCTTAGTAAGTCATTGGGGATAATAAATTTTTTCAACAATTTCGTCGTAATATTTTTCGATTGACCTTAAATTTTGATTAAATTGTTCTTGTATATTTCAAAGGGCATTAATGAAATTTAACGCTTGATCATCTGCAACAACAATATACCCTTTTATTTGACAATACATAATAAATCAAATCAGTCTTCTAAACTTTGACTTAGATGACAATATGGAATTGTAATTATATTTTGATCAATGTGCTCTATTGAATTGGGCTAATAAAAATTTTAAAGCACGGTTTGTAGATACATTTATTTCTGCTGGTATTTGATCTTTTATTTCAAGTTTAAATGGTTTTATATTCAAAAGTTTCTCTGCATTGTGAGATAATGAATCAATAATTTTTTTATTTTTGAGATTATCATCTCAATTTAAATTTTTCTTATCTTTTTCTCTATCAAATATATCGTTCATTGTTTTTTGAAAAAATATTAAATATATTTATTATTTTATACATAAAAGACGCTAAAAGTCAATCCGTAATTTGTAAATAAAAAAATCAGTGGTATGTTTACATAATACTGTGCTGTATTTCAACAAATGGTTGAGTTAAATAAAAACCTCTTTAAGAAATCAATATGATGCATAAATTATAAATATTGAACGTTTAAATTATTTTTTTGTTCTATTATTTATTGCAAATCAGATATATTTAATTATAAAACATTTCGAAGAAAATATTTTACTCTTTACAAAAAAATTAATGGATATTTCAGGGTATAGACAACAAATGGACAAATCTATATCTTATTTGTTAAATGAATTAAAATCTTTGCAAGTTTGAAGGGCTTCTGTTTGATTGATAGAAAATATCAATGTAGAAGCGAGTTATTGAATGATGAAAATTCCTCAAATGGCACACGTAACTTTGATGGATGCTCAAACATTAAAAATTGAACCTTGGGACAAAAATGAAACAAAACACATTGAAAAAGCAATTTACGATAGCAATAGCTGATTAACTCCGAAAAACGAATGAGCTTATGTAATTGTAAAAATTCCTGCATTGACACAGGAAAGAAGATTAGAAATTTCGAAACAAGTAAAAGCTATGTGAGAAGATATTAAGGCTCGTGTTAGATTAATTAGACAAGACGCAATCAAAGATAGTAAAAAATTATTTGACGATAAACAAATCTGAGAAGATGAAAATAAAAGAAATGAAAAAGATATAGATGCTTTGACCAAATCTATGAATGAAAAAGTAGATGAATTGATAAAAAATAAAACTGATGAAATTATGAAAGTATAAAAGACCTAAGGGTATTATAGTTTATAGTGACGAGTGACTTATTTATATTCCTACTTTTAATTATTTAAAATAAAAATTTATGAATATTTTTTCTTTGTTATTTATGGAAATTTTGTATCGTCCAATATTTAATATTCTTGTTATATTTTTGGCTATATTTTGATGAAATCTTTGAATTGCTATTATTCTTTTGACTTTGACTGTTAGATTTTTGATGGTTAAACAAACTTTGATGTGAAATGATATGCAAAAATGAATGGCTGATTTACAACCAAAATTACAAGAACTTCAAGAAAAACACAAAGATGATCCAAAAAAATTATCTGCAGAGACTATGAAACTTTTTAAAACAAGTGGAAAATGACCATTAAAGTGATGTCTTATGCTACTTATACAAATACCAGTGTTTTTGTGACTATATTATGTTATTAGAAAAATATCTTTTGATCAGATTCCATCTACTTGGCTATATAGTTTTTTTAATTGATTTGGCGTTCATTATTTAGATCCAAAAAACATAAGTCATAGCTTTTTGTGAATGAATTTATTAGCTACACATAATGTTTGGTTGACTGTTATTGCTTCTATATTTACTTATTTGCAAACAAAATTGACAACAATTGCCAAGCCAGCAACACCAACTATTCCAGGTCAAAAGATCCCTGATATGTGAAAAATGATGTGATTTATGAATATATTTATGGTGATAATGATATGATCTTTTGTTTGGAGCATGAATGCTGGAGTTTGACTTTATATAGTGACTACAACATTATTTAGCGTTTGCCAATATGCTTATCAATATAGGGCTTTGTTAAAAATTAAGCGATTGGAATTTATCAATAAAGGACAGGGAATAGTTATAAAATAGTCGATAGTCTTTAGTCTTTAGTTGTTAGTTAACAAATTCCTATTTCCGAATTCCAGATTCCCAGTTAGTTTGTTTTAAAATTTTAAAATATTTTTGATATGAAACACGCTTTTTCTATTATGAAGAATTCTTATCTTCGGCTTTGAATATGATTAATTATTTTAATACTATCTTGATTATCTTTTTTTCTTGATTTGAGATTTTCAGAAGAATTTACTTGATGAGTAAAAATTACTGTTGCTTCAAATCTTGAATGAACAAATATTCAATCTGATTTAAAAGATTTTTTGACTTCCAAATTATATAAAGATTTTGAAATACAAATTAATCCTTGAATAGAAATAAGTAAAATTTCTTTGAAAGCAAAAGTAGAAAATGATGAAAAAGTTAATATTTTGTCAAAAGATATTCAATGATTTTTGATTGAAAATAAATATGTTAATGATGCAAAATGAATATTGGAACAATCTGTTACGTGACCTAGTGTCTGATCTTATATGCAATCAACGGCAGTTAAGGCATTAGTAATCTGATTAATTTTTATGGCAATTTATATGATGTTTTCTTTTTCTGCAATTAGAAAAGAAATAGCTCCAGGAG
>JBBABP010000009.1:9741-25065 GCA_041657585.1 Candidatus Absconditabacterales bacterium
TGTTATAGTTACAATGATTTTTGATGTTATGGTGCCAGCTGGTTGATATTGAATTCTTATGCGATTAAATAAAACAATAGCTGTAGATACGGTTTTCATTATAGCGGTTTTGACAAATATGGGTTATAGCATCAACGATACAATTATAATTTTTGATAGGGTCAGAGAAAATATGCAAAAAAAGGCCTGACAAAAATGATTTCTTTTTGGTAAAGTATTTGAAGATAGTTTGCGACAAACGATGAGGAGGTCTTTTGGAACAGTGTTTGCTACGTTTTTAGTTATTTTGACAATGTATATTTTGGGTGCATGAGTAATAAAACAATTTGCTTTTACAATTTGAATATGAGTAATTGCTGGGTCTTATTCTTCAATATTTATTTCTGCTCCTTTGGCTTATATACTTTTGTGAAAATATAAAAAAGAAAGAAAGCAATTACTTGAATTAAAAGATTAAAAAATTAAAAGATTGAGAAATGTAAAATTAATGTGTTGAAAGTTTTAAGAGATTAGAGATTTTTTTCTTTCAAAACTTTTTGCACATTTACTATAATAGAATATAATTCAATAATTTTGAATGTTTCGTTTTTTTGTTTGCATTATATTTTCCCAATATAGTAAAATTGCTTTCTAAATTTAAATTTTTAATTTGTCTTCTTTTGATGTTCGGATACAATAAATGATTTAGACACAAAACAATATGAAAGGTAGATCAATATACATCTTATTCAGATTTGTTTAAGAATTTTTTTTCGATTAATTGATTTTTTAAAATAATTGTCGTAATTTTATGTTTGATTTTTGTTTTTTATGTTGGTAAATATGTAATAAATTTTACTCAAGCCACACTTGGTAAAATATCTAAATGAACAGTCTGACTTATATCTCAAAGTATATGAGAAGATATGAAAACAGATGAATTTGGTAATATAAATGTTGTTTTTGTTTGATATTGATGAGCTTGACATGCCTGATCATATTTGACTGACTCAATAATTATAGCTTCTTTGAATCCAAAATTATGAGCAGTTAGTATGATTTCTATTCCTAGAGATTTATATGTTTTTAGTAAGCAAAAAAAAATATCTTGAAGAATAAATGAAATTTTTTCTCATTGAATTTCATCTAAACATCAATTTGCTACTTGAGCAAATTTATTGATTGATATTTTGGAAGACATATCTTGATTAAAAATTCATTATTATGCTTTGGTTGATTTTGATTGATTCAAAGATTTTATTGATTCTTTGTGATGAATCACTATTGATGTTCCAAAACCAATAACAGATAATACTTATCCTACCGAAAATAATTGATATATGACATTCCATGTTAATTCAGGAGTAAATAATTTTAGTTGAGAAACGGCTTTGATGTATGCTAGATCTAGACACTCTACTTCAGATTTTTCTAGATCTTTGAGACAACAACAAATTATCAAAGCAGTGATTGATAAACTAATGAAAAAATGATGGATATCAAATATATCAAGAGTAAAACAATTATATTCCCAATATACGAAAACAGTTAATACAAATATTTCACTAAAAGAAATAATTTGAATGGTTAAAAATATTTATAGTCTTAAACATATATTTTCATATTGATTTACTACTGAGTGTTCAAATATAAATTATAATTTTTCGTTTCCATGATGTTTTTTGTACACACCACCAAGAGAACTTTTTGCTTGAGCGTCTGTAATGATTCCAGATTGATGAGAACCTAATGATGTAGCTTTTTACAAATATACGCAAAACTTTTCTTTTTTTGTTGCTCACAATCAAGAATATTTGATAGAAAATCCTAAAATTTTTGTTATGAATGGGATTGATAAAAATTTTGCAAAACAAACGTTAAAAAAATCTGAATGATTTGCTAATCAATTAGCTGTAAAACTTAGAAAATATGCGTTTAATATTTTGAATGTCGAAAACTTTACTCAAGTCATTTCTTGAACAACAATTTATGTTTTGTGAACATGAAATTATAATTATACCATAAAAACTTTAAAAAACTTTGTTAATGTTGATGAGGTTATTAATCAGGTAGCTACTTGAATGATTGATCAGTTTTCTTGAGCAGATTTGCTTTTGGTTTTGGGTAATGGTTATGTCCAAAATATGGTTGGAAAAGGATTTAATTATTATAAATAGAAACTAAAAAATTAAAAGATTGTTCGTTGTTAGTTTTTAGTTGTTAATTGTTTAAATGCTTTCAGAAAGTATATTAAAACAAGAAAGTGAAATTTTAAATTATGTGAAAAATTTGTGAGTGCCTATAAAAAAGATTAATGATAAAAATTTATTACTTCAGTCTTTTGTTCATAAATCATTTTCTGCTGATAACAAAAATATGATTTCTCATAATGAAAGATTAGAATTTGTATGAGATGGAATTTTGTGAGCGGTGATAAATAAGTTGCTTTTTTTGGAACATAGCGATATGGCGGAATCAGAATTAACTTTGTATAAAATAGTATTAGTTAGAGAAGAAATCTTGGCAGAAGTAGCTAGAGATATATGATTAGATAAAATGCTTTTTCTTAGTAAATGAGAAGAAAAAATGCATTGAAGACAGAAAGATGTAATTTTGGCTGATTGACTTGAGGCAATAATTTGATTTTTTTATATAGATTTGTGAATAGAAGTAGTGGAAAATTTTATTAAAAAATATATTTATAGTAAATTTGAACAAATAAGTAAAATCCCTATTAGAAGTTATAAAACCATGATTCAAGAATTGGTACAAAAAAAATTTAAAATTACTCCACAATATATTGATGTAGAGAATAAAAAAGACGATAAATGAAATGTTTTGGAATATAAATCAGAACTTATTATTCAAAACAAGAAAGAAGCTGAGTGATTTGGTATAAACAAAAAAAAAGCTCAAGAAGATTCAGCAAGAAATTATTATGAAAAGTTAGAAAAGAAAAAGCCATAAAAGCCAAGAAAGCAAGAGAAAGCAATTTTTTTTAATGTTTTTAGACCTTGTAACCTCTGAAGCTTTTTTAGCTTTGATGCTATTTAAACTTTAATCAAAAAATATGGAAATTAAATTTATAATTTTGATAATTATATTGTTTGTGTTTATTGGATTAGCACTTTGGTATAATGTTTCTATGATTTTGTCTTTGTTTAAAAAAAACATAGAAGCTCCATATGTGCCTTCTTTCAATAGGCATTTAAAATTGATCAAACAAATTAAATTGCAATCTAATAAAAAATTAGTTGATCTTTGATGTTGAGATGGTAAGGCAATGAGGTTTTTTTTAAAAAATTTTTGAATAAAATCTGAATGATTTGATATTAATTATTTTGCTTTGTTATACTGAAAATTGATAAATTTTTGTAAATGAATCAAATGATTGAAATTAATTCATAAAAATTTTTTGCAAGTAGATATTGGCCAATATGACTATATATATGTCTATTTGTTCCCTGAACAACTTGCTTTAATGGAAAAGTGGATTTTTGAAAATATCAAAAAAAATGCAATAGTAATATCCAATTCTTTTAGATTTGCTAAGCAAAAACCATTTCAAACTGTAAAAAATAAGCACTGAAAAGATAGTATTTTTTTGTATAAAAAATAATTATTTATTTGTTTTTTTTGATATTTTTTGTATAACTTAAACAACTAATAGAATCTTGAATAAAATATATTTTGTTTGTTTTAAATTTTAATGTTAATTAATGCTTAAAAGAATGATTTTTATATTATTTTTACTTGCACTTGGATTTACTATTTTTCGTGGAATTTCTCCAAAATCAGCAGACAAAATAATAGATAAAGTCAGAAATGTATTTAGTTTTAAAATACTGACGCAAAGTTGAATAAATAATATTTTGACTATTGATGCTACGTGAAGTATTTTTAGTTGAAAAAATAATTTAAGTTGAAATATTTGAAATTTATCGACTTGAAATAAGGCGAATACTTGAAATTCAAAATCTTGATGAGATAGTGCTTGGAAAAATTTAATTGAAGATATAAATTTTCAAGAAATTGAAAATGAAATTAAATCCTCTATTTCCAATTTATCAAATCAAACATGAAATACTTGAATTGTTACGAAAAAGCCAACAACTGTTAAATCAACGACTACTGGTAAAATTACGGCAACAAAAAAAATAAATAACACAACAACAAATTGATTATCAAATCAAGATAAGCAAGATACCAAAGATCTTATAAATAGCATTTTTCAATAAAATTTTTAGTAAAATTTGTAAAAAAAATAATGAACTTAACTTTGGAGCAATATATCAAATGAATCGACAAATGAAAATTGGATGCAACGGAAGTTGTAAATTATTATTTGAACAAAGCAAAAAAAGAAAATCCAAAATATAATTGCTTTGTCAGATTTCATGAAGATTATGTAAAAAATAACATTGAAAGTTTCAAAAGCAGACAACTCAAATCTGCGCCAATTTGAATCAAAGATATTATATTTACCAAAGATTTGATAAGCTCTTGTGGATCAAAAATGTTGGAAAATTATGTTTCACCTTACAGCGCGACATGTTTTGAGAACTTAGAAAAAAATTGATGAATGATGATATGAAAAACAAATATGGATGAATTTGCAATGTGATCATCAACAGAAAATTCTTATTTTTGACCAACGATAAATAATCACTGAGAAAATTTAGTGCCTTGATGATCAAGCTGATGATCTACTGTTGCAGTATCTGCAGATTTTTGCATAGCCGCATTATGAACAGATACTTGATGAAGTATCCGCCAGCCATCAGCGCTTTGTGGCATAGTGTGAATGAAGCCAACTTACTGAATGGTTTCTAGATATTGAGTTCAATCAATGGCATCAAGTTTAGATCAAGTTTGAACTATAACAAAAACAGTCGCAGATGCCCAAATTTTGTTGCAGGCAATTGCGTGATTTGATCCAAAAGATTCTCAAAGCGATAAAAGGGCAGATAATTTTAAAATAAATAATAATGCTGAAAAAAAAATAAAAATTGCCATTCCAAAAGAAGTTTTGTGAGAATGATTGGATGAAAAAATTAAAGAAAGATTTTTGGAAACAGTAGAAAAATTACGTAAAAAAGATTTTGAAATTGATGAAATCAGTATTCCATTATTATCTTATTCAATTCCGATTTATTATATTTTGATGCCTGCGGAAGTTAGTACAAATTTAGCAAGATTTGATTGAATAAAATTTTGACTACAAGAAGGAACTATGAATTTTGATAATATTCAAAAATATTATGAAAAAATCAGATCAGAATGATTTGGCGACGAAACAAAAAGAAGAATATTACTCTGAACATTTGTTCTGAGTTCAGCTAATTATGAATGATATTATCTCAAAGCACAAAAAGCTAGAGAAAAATTAAAGTCAGATTTTGATAAATTATTTACAAAATACGATATTATTTTAACTCCAACAAGTCCTGAGCCAGCATGGAAAATATGAGAAAGAACTAACGATCCATTGAAAATGTATTTGGCAGATATTTATACTGTGCCAGCAAATATCGCCTGACTACCAGCAATGTCAGTGCCAATTTGAAATATTGAAAAAGATAATCAATCTTTGCCAGTTTGAATCCAAATCATGGCAAACAAACGAGAAGAAAATAAAATATTTGAATTGGGGAAAATAATTGAAGAAATAGGAAATTAGGAAACAGGAATTGGGAAATGGAAACTGGAAAAGTGGAAATAGAAATCGGGAAAGTGGAATTTGTTGATTGTCATTGCGAACCCGCAAAGCGGGTGTGGCAATCTTAAACATTTAAAACAAGATTGCTTCGTCGCAAATAAGCTCTCCACCAAACAAAAGGCGGACAGGCTCGCAATGACTTTTAAAAATTTGAAATTTTTTAGCTTTTTAATCTTTAATCTAAAGTTCAAATGCTTGAAGAAGTAAAAAATTATTATTGAAATAAAAAAATGTTTCGAAGATATTTATTTTTTGCTGTAATTGCATTTATAATTATTCTTCAATTTGTTGGGAATAAAAAAGGTTTTATAATTCACGACAAAAATATAAATTTTGCGTGAGAAGTCATGCCAACGAATTGAGAATATTTTTTTAATCAAGAAAGATTTGATAGAGAGGTTGCACTTTCAAAAATCAACGCACCTCAATTTGTAATGATATACAAAAGACAAAATCAATATTTGCCGTATATCGAAAATCAATTAAAAAAAGCTGACTTACCTGATGATTTGAAATATATTGCAATCATAGAAAGTGCCCTTAGAGATAATATTGTTAGTTCTGCTGGCGCATGATGAATTTGGCAATTTATGCCATGAACAGCAAAAAAATACTGACTTAAAATAAATAATTTTGTTGACGAAAGATTTGATTTTGAAAAATCTACTATCGCTGCGACTAAATATTTCAAAGATCTTTATAAAGAATTTTGAGATTGGAATTTAGTTGCTGCGGCTTACAATAGGTGAGAAAACTGATTACAAAGAGATATCCAAAGTGAATCAACAAGTTGATATTATGATCTGCGATTAAATAGCGAAACATCAAGATATGTTTTTAGAATTTTAGCTACTAAATATTTGATGCAGAATATTTATGATAATTTTGCCAGGAAAGATTTGTGAGCGATTTATCCAAGTATAAAAACAAAAATTATCAAGATAGAAAAAACTGATGATTTATCTTCTCGAGCAAAAAATAACTGACACAGTTATTATGCAGTCAAAAGATTAAATCCGCGAATAATTTGAAATTCTTTGTGAACCGGCTCGCGAGAAATAAAAGTTTTTACGATAAATAAAATACAATAAAGTTAAATAGTTCGTTGTCAGTGAATCAATCAAACTAAATATCGATTGCTTCAATTTTTTTGAAAAACTAAAATCAGACTTCTTCGATCCATTCAAGAATATTTTTTTTCTACCTCAGGAAAATAATATTCTACGAAATATCAATTTTTATAAACATCCCAAGCATTGTTGATAATATTTCATCTTTCGAATTTTTGGTTTGCATATTTTTCTGGTGCTTTTGAGAAATCCAAATCAAAAACATATTTTGCAAAATAATCTTTGAAAGTAAGTTTGATTGGCAATCCAGATCAGTCTTGATTTCATCGAAAATATAATTTATTTGAAGTTAATATATTTGCCAAATCAGATTTATTTAAAATAACATCTTGCTCAACATTAACGTAACTATAAGGCGAAAAACGCAGTCAATCAGGTCAGATGAAATCTGATAACTGATTAAAATTTTTGTTTTTTAATAATTTTACAATCTGATCTGAAATTAAATTAAGTTGCGATTTGTTAGTTATAATTTGACATCAAGTACTTGGAGCCAATCAACAAGAATTTGGATTATTTGAAATTGAAGTTTTGTTTGCACATCACGTTAAAATTAAACAAAATGCAAAAAAAAATCAGAATAAAAATTTTTTTCATTTTTTAAAAATTTTTATCAAATAAAATATTCATTTTTATTGTCCTCCTTGATAAAGGAGGGTTGGTGCGAAGTCCACCTATTTGGGGACAAGCACAGGAGGATTTGTAAAATTTGTAATTTACTTTTATTTCGAAATTTTTTTATTTATAAAATTATACAGCCACACAACTACAAAAGCTCACACAAATCAGTCTAACAATCATCGCAAAAATCCTATCAAAGATCAAATCCAAGTTGCGTGATAACCAAGATAAAACGTAGAAAAAAACGAAACAAAAACTTTACAATATCAAAAATACAAAGCCATAATTCAAATCAAAAATAATCCTACTCAATAATAAATTCCAACAGCCAATCATGCACTCAAAGGATTTAAATTTTTGTGATTCATTTGATTTTTTTAAATGAATAAAATAACTTAATTGAAGTTTTAAGTATTTAATATAGAAAAACAATTCATTATAAAATAGAGATCTATTTTTATGTAGAAATAATTTCTCAAATAGTTATACGTAAATAACGTTATATTTACACAACCGCACAATAGATGAATAAAATAATTAAAGATAGTAAAGGCACGAAAAAAATAATTCAACAAATAAATAATTTCGTAGAGCAAACTCGAAAAATAACATTTTGGTCAGTTTTGAAATGAATTTTTGATTTTTTTAAATTTGAAAAAAGAATTAACTCAATCCAGTGAGTAGATTTTTTTAAATTTAATGACATATCAAAGCTTGATGAAATCAAAAATATTTTATCGCAAACCAGAAAAAATTGCAAACATAAATACAAAAAACTTCATTACACTTATATTATTTCGAGGATAGAAGATAGAATAAACGAGATAAAATTTGGTGGTTGAAAAAATATGGATGGCATGCAAAAACTTTTTTGTGTTCTTCAACCGTGAGATGTTGTGCTTATAAATTATCATTTCAAGTCATACAAACGAAATTCAATTTTAAGAATTATAATCAACGACGTTTTGAGATATCTTTCAAGATCTATATTTGTTCACGTATGAATAATATGAAATGGAAATAAAAAAATCTGATTTGAATTAATTCATTCCGAATTATATAATCGATGAGTGAACGAAATTTCATTAAAAAAATATTTGATGAAAAACAAACCATTGGAATTATTAGTTTTAAGATACAGTGGCATAAAAAAAGATCAACAAAAAAAGATAATTGATGAATGAATCAAAGATGTGGAAAGTAAAATTAATTATGATCTTTGGTGAGCGATACAAGCCCTTATTGGATTAAATGTTATTAGAAAAAAGAAGGCTTTTAACTGTTGAGAATTGGTATATGATTGTCTTAGTGTTATCGACAAAAATATTGAGATAAAAAAATATGCTCTGCCGGCCTCGTATCAAGATAATAATACTTTAATTCAAATATATTTAACTCATTTTTAAAAAAAATGAAAAAAATAATAAATTTTTTTTAGAAAAAATCTATTGACTTTTCTTTTATAATTCTTATACTGCTTTGTAATCAAAACAAAAAAATAAACTTAATTTAAAAAAAAATGAAAAAAAGTATTTTTTTAAAAAAGCGCGTTGCTCTTTCTTTAGCAACAAAAATGGTTGAGTTAGCAATAAAAAGCGCTCAACATAATTATAAAGCCGAGCACAAATCATTCAGCTACTTAGAAGATAAAACAATTGATCTTCTAAAAAAAGAATTCCAAATAATACTTGGAGATGACCGGACACATTTAAGTGCCTTTGGTATTCAAGTAATATTAGATATTAAAATCATGAATGTCGGAGTCGTCATAAATGACGAACTCGGCATTATGACTGAGTTTGTAGATGAAATTAATGTTATGATTGATGATGAAGTGCTTGATGATGAAACAGAATCTCTTTCTGTTTTAGAGCATGTTGTTTATCACATAAAGAATGTTGCTAAGAATGTTGCTGGTTTAATTTAAAATTGCACTGACAATGTTTGAAAATTTATTGGGCTCCTTGCATATTGCATGGCCCTTTTTTTGAAAATAAATATTTAATTAGTCTTGACAAAAGTATAGAGAAAAATATAAACAAGGTGAATTTTTTAAATTATAAATTATTACAATGGACGAAGACAAAAAAAATATTAATGATGTTAATGCCGATTTTATTGAGAAATTTAAAGAAGGATCAATAAAAAGCAATTCATCTACCATAATTACATATACAGAAAATCTAATAAATAATCTAAACTTTATTGGAAATACAATATACAAAGATAAGTTGATTCAAAAACATTTAGATGCATTAAAGCAATTTAATCAAGAAAATATCGATAGTAAAATAATAGAAAATTTTATTTGAGTTGGAACATTTATAAAAATTATTTTGGAACAAGATTTTGAACTTGTTAAAGAGAATAAAGAAAACATAAAAAACGCACTCAGAGATTTGCTTGAAATAAAACAATATACAAAAGATCAGAGAGTAACAGATGTGGTTTCAGCTTCAATAAATATTTTTGAAAATCAAAAAGAAAAAGAAAATTTAGAAAAATAATTTGTAATTAGATTTACTAAAATTTTTATAATCAGATTAATTTTTTTACCCCGCAGTTGCGGGGCGCGCAAACCCCGCAGGAAGAGCGGGACAAGCCTGCCTGCGGTAGGCAGGTACAGTTATAGTTAAGATTTACATAATTAATGTTAAATGTATTATTCAAGATTCTATTAGAGGTTTAGTATAATAAACTATTTTTGATGGAAAATATTAATAAAAAAAATGAAATTAACTCAGTTTGAAATAAATTAAAATTAATTTTGCCTATAATCGCATTGTTTATTTTGCTCAACACTAAGGCACAAAATATCAATGATGATTTACCAAAAAATTTTTATTTCGACAAAAAATGAAATTGTTTTTTTGATTGAAAAAAAATACAGTGATTAGACAAAAATTCATTGATCATAATTAATGAAAAATTTTTTAAAGATAAAAATTATGTTTATTGATATTGAGAAAAACTAGATTCAGTATGTTCAGATTCATTTGAAATTATCAATAATTTTTACTTCAAAGACGAATATAATGTATATCATTATAGCATTTCAAATAATAGATTAATTAAAAATAGCAGGGAATCATGAAAAATATTTTGACCAAAAATATATTTTAAAAAAATAGATATTGATCCAAAAAAATATAAAATATATAAATTTAATCGTATTAAAGATTGAAATATTGAATATTTTGATTGAGAAAAAATAGAAAAACAGACTGATTTAAAAAAAGATTTTGATATTAAATCTACAAAGGTAAATAAACAATCTAAGTGAACAATTTACAATCAAAGATAATTTACAAATAATTTAAACAGATGAAAAAATGAAAAGATATAATAAATTTATTTAAAAAGATATTAAATGGAGAGTCATCTTCTAATATTGTCAAAGAATCAAAAAAAAATATAACAAAAACGATTGAAAAAATAGGTCAAGAAATAATTAAAAATGAAGAGTATTACAAAAATAAACATAAAGAAATAATTAGAAGATATCCTGGAGTTTTGAAAGACAACATACGAGTATTACAAGAAAATAATAAAGAAAAATTTTTAATTTTGGAATTTATTATTAAATTAGAAACTAAACAAGATATTGAAAATGTTGATGAAGCAATAAGGAAATATAATGAAACGGAGAAAACTAATTATGAATACAAAAATATATTTGAAAGCTGAAAACTTTTTAGAATTTTTTTAGAATTTTGTCATGAAAATAATATAGATATTCCAATGTTAAACCGATTTGGCACATTAAAAGAAGATTTGGAAATAGACAAAGAAATATCTAGAGATTGAAAAAAAATTAAAGAATGGATAGAAATAAATAAGCCAACGAAAATTAGCTGAAAGCGGAAAGCTTAAAGTACAATATTTACAATTTTTCCTTTTACGTAAATAATTTTTTTAGGTATTCAAATTAAGTAAGATGATAATTTTGAGTCAGATTTTATTTTTTCCATAACCTCGCTTTCTTCAGCTTCACGAGAAATAGTAATCGTTCATCTAACCTTGCCATTTATTTGCACTGCCATGGTTACATCATCAGAGATTAATTTACTCTCATCATAGCTTGGCCACTTCGCTTTTGTAAAGATACTAAATTCATTGCCCAACTGTTCTCGTAATTCTTCTGCCAAATGTGGAGCAAAAGGAGAAATTAAAATTACCAGTTTTTCGAAAACATCTTTACTAATTTTTTCTTGTTCAGTTAAGTGATTAACGAAAATCATAAGCTGAGAAATAGCAGTGTTGAATTTAAATCCATCAATATCCTCTCAGATTTTTTTAATTGTTTGATGAAGTAGGATTAATGTTTTCTCGTCACTAGTCACTCATCACTCGTTACTGATTTTGTTACTTAACAAAATTATTTTGTCTAAGAATTTTTTTGTTCAATTAATTCATTTTGTATTTCGAGCAATGGCTTGATCAAAAGGTCACATAAACATTTCGTATGTTCTCAATGTATCAGTTCAAAACTGATTTATTATATCATCAGGATTAACAACATTTCACCATCTTTTTGACATTTTTCTTCAATCTTCTCACATAATTAGTCAAACGGAATGATATTCCAAAAATGGCTCATCTTGGCTAACGGCTCAAATATCATAAAGAAATTTTTGTCGAAACCTTGCATAAATCATATGTCTTGTCACGTGTTCTGCTCATCAAATATAAACATCAACATTTTTTCGATACTGGTCAGCTTCTTTGCTAACTAGTTTTTTATCATTTTTTGGATCCATATAACGCATCCAATATCGGCTTGATCAAGCCCATCAAGGCATGGTATTCGTCTCTCTTTTTGCAAAACTTCAATCAGGCAATTTTACGTCTACCCAATCAGAAATATTTGCAAGTGGTCATTGGACAGTTCAAGTAGGTTGGTAATTTTCTACATCAGGCAAAGTGACAGGCAAATCTGACTCATTAAGCGGAATAATTTTATTTTCTCCTTTCACCTTTCCACTTTTTCCTCCAGTTCGTAGAACTGGGAACGGTTCACCTCGATATCTTTGACGAGAAAAAACCCAATCCTGCATTTTGTAATTTATTTTTTTTCAGCCTAATCATTTTTTTTCTAACCATTCTTGCATAAGAGGAATAGCTTCTTCACTAGATAATCAAGTAAATTCTCATGAATTAAAAAGGTATCAAAATCAATTAATAACCTTATTTTGTTTTTTTAATCTTCATTCAAAATATTGTTGCACTTCTTTATCTTTTTCTCAAAAATTTGCGGACTCGTATGATTGAAATGTGGTTTTTTCAGGATTATTTTCAATTTCATCGGTTCGTATTCTTGGATGTACAACATATTTAATAGGCAAATTATATTTTTTTGCAAACTGAAAATCTCTTTCATCATGAGCTGGGACTCACATAACAACACCAGTTCAATAATTTACTAAAACATAATCAGCAACAAAAATTGGAACTTTTTGGTCATTGAACGGGTTGATTGCGTAAGCTCAACAAAAAACTCAAGTTTTTTCTTTTTGTAATTCTGTCCTTTCAAGTTGTGTTTTATGCTTAGATGATTCTTTATATTTCTCTATTTGTGATTTAAATTCATCAGTGGTAATTTTATCAACCAATGAGTGTTCTGGCGAAATGGCGACAAAAGACATCCCAAATATGGTATCCACACGAGTCGTGTAAACGCTAACCTCACCACCAACCCCTTTCCACTCCGTAGAGAGGGCAGGGGTGGGGTAAATTTTCATTTTAAACTGAGTTCCCTCACTTTTTCCAATCCAATTTCTTTCAAGTTCTTTCATTGATTCTTCTCGATTTAATTTATCCAATCATTCAATAAGTCTCTGTGCATATTTTGTAATTCTTAATACTCGTTGTTTCATTGGTTTTTGTTCTACTTCACTTCAACACCTTTCACATTTGCCATCATCAAGATCTTCATTGGCCAATCACGTCATACAAGATGGACATCGATTTATTGGCTTATAATCAATGTATGCTAAACGTTCTTGTGTGTTAGGATCAGTGATAGGCATAGCTTTTTGCAACTTGTCATCGTAATAATGATTATATAATTGCAAAAAAATCCACTGAGTCCGTTTGAAATATTTCGGATCGGCAGTATTTACTGTCCTGTCCCAATCGTATGTGCAACCAAACATTTCAAGTTGTTGAATGTAAGTTTCAATATTTTTTTTGGCAACATCTTGGGGTTTCATTTTATGTTCTATCGCGTAATTTTCTGTTCATAAGCCAAAAGTATCGAATCACATCGGATGCAAAACATTGTATCATTCCAACATTTTTTTTCTTGCGATTGTGTCGCTAGCAATATATCATTTTGGATGTCATACGTGCAATCCAGCTCCAGAAGGATAAGGAAACATATCCAAAATATAAAATTTCTTTTTTTTGTTATCTTCTTTGACTTTATATATTCATTTTTCGCTCCATTTTTTTTGCCACTTTTTTGAAATTGAAACCAAATCCATTATAATTCAGATTTTATTATTTAAAATATTGTTAATATCAGAGTTTAAAGATTAAATTTTTGATCAAAAAAAACAAGTTTAAAAATTATTATTTTATATTTATGTTGAAAATAGTCAGATTATAAATAATCTTTTTGCTGTAGTAAATTTGCTACAATAAATTTGTGAGATTTTTAGTTCCCGCCAAAAAAAGAGGCGGGTAAATTTTAATCTTTTAATTTTTTAATTTTAATGATCTTCCGTAGAATCAAAAAGCATCTTTTGGAAAATAATTCACCAAGACAAACGATAATAAAAAATAGTTTTTGGCTTTTGGCATCAGAATTTATAAGTAAATTATTTACTTTTATTGTGACGCTACGAATAGCTCGTCATTTGTGAGTGGAACAATTTGGAGTTAGTAATTTTGTGATGACCTTTGTGGGATTTTTTGTAATCGTCACAGATTTTGGACTTTCAAATCTAGTTTATAGAGAAATTAGTAAACACAGCGAAAGTTTAGAAAAATATTTTGTTAATGCTCTCGTTCTCAAACTACTCTTGTCTTTGTGAATAATTTTGATTGCTTTTGTTGTTTCTTGCTTGGTAGGAAAAGCACATGCGTATCAATGATTGATTATGCTATATTTGGGATATGCAATTTTGACAAATTTTTCTGAATTTGTTCGTGTGTTTTTTCGTCCAAGCGAGCATATGCAATATGAGGCATTTTTGAAAATAATTACCGCAATAATTTTTGTTATTTTTTCTTATATTTTTATTGTGCGTTTTGGAACTCTTGAATGATTATTTTTTGGTTATTTTATTTCTAGCGTGGCTTATTTCCTTTTTTCTTTTGTTTATACGACAAAAAAACTTCATATCAAAAACTTTTCTGTAGATAAAAAATTTATGAAAAACTTAGCCAGAATGGCGATACCATTTTTTTTGTGATGAATATTTGTTTATTTTTATTCTGACATAAATATTGTGATGTTGTGATTTTTTAGATGAGAACATGATGTCGGCATTTTCTCTGCACCATACAGAATTATTTTTTATGTGTATATTTTGTTGAATATTTTTTCTATTTCTTTTTTCAAAAAACTTGTTGATGGGACCAAAAAAATTGAGCAATTCAAACATTTTTTGAACAAATATATTCTTGTAAGTTTATGAATTTCATGATTTTTTGTGCTTTGTGTCCTGATTTTTGGATGACGAATTATAACTACTGTTTATGGTGATAAATATGTTGGTTCTATTCTGATTTTTAAATTATTGT
Source organism: Candidatus Absconditabacterales bacterium (assembly GCA_041657585.1). Taxonomy (GTDB): domain Bacteria; phylum Patescibacteriota; class Gracilibacteria; order Absconditabacterales; family Absconditicoccaceae; genus JBBABP01. The sequence goes on from JBBABP010000009.1 coordinate 24,940, forward strand.
CTTTCCTTGTTATCGCGAAATCACTGAGTTATGTTTTTGGGACTTGATTGACGTCATTTTCACAAGAATATAAAAGATTTTGGATTCAGGTCGTTGTTGCAGGAATAAATGTGATTTTGAATCTGA
>JBBABP010000010.1:0-24894 GCA_041657585.1 Candidatus Absconditabacterales bacterium
CTTACTGGTTGACCTGGGAATAAAATTATTTCATGACAATTGATAGATAAAGCTGGAAATATTTTTAATTTTTCAGACAGCATAATTTATGACATTACTCCACCAACAATATTAAGTTGAGCAATTACTTGATTATTCAATATCAATTCTTGAGACACTTACACAAGATTCACTTGAGTATATCTAATTATGAATGTTACTTGAGCAGACTATATGAGATTTGCTAATTCATGAGAATTGCGAAATGAAACATGAGCTTTTGCTACACGAACATGACGAACTCTTCCGGCTTGAGATTGAACAAAATATGTAAGTTGATTATTTATTGATTATGCAGGTAATCGAAGTTGATATTCAGATTATATTACTTTAGATCAGACTGCTCCTATTTTTAGTTGAAATGGAATCGCCATCGATAGTGGAATGACGACTCCTTTGATTGTTATCACATTCGCCGATCCAACATCTTGAATATCTTGAAATGTTGCGACTATAAGCTGATTGGATAATTCTTATTTAAATACTTGATTTGTAAGCTGATCAACATTTACGTGATGATGACACACAACATGAAAATTTATTTTTACAGTTAGCGATGTCGCTTGAAATTCCACTTGAGTAACATTTAATGTAAATACTAATGGAGCTTGAACACCAACTTGTACTCCTCCTTCAAGCTGATTAACTTGACGATATTCTTGATCTTCAGTTTCTGTAAATTGTACATCTTCTGTTCCTTCAGATACACTATATTTTACAAGTTGAACTGTATCAACAATTGATACGCCAACTTACACATGAGCTGAACGAACAACTACTTGAACATTTACAGGATCTCATTTCTTTATAAAAATAATTTCTTGTACAAATGCTAATGTATGTTCAACTCAAAAATTATATGAATATATTCAAGATCAAACAACTCCAACAGTTATCGATTGATGATTTCAAATCAACACATGAGCAACGTATACAACTTGAACTTCTGTTTGGTTCACAAATATTTCTTGAACAGATAGTTGCAATCAAGTTTGGGTATCTTATTGAACAAGTTCAAATATAATATATAGCTCAGATTGGACAACAGATTTTACAAACAAATCTGTGATCTTAAACACTGGCGATTGAACAAAAACATGATATGTTCGATTCAAAGATTGTGCTGATAATATAACATGATCTTTAACTGATACAATTATTTTGGATTCTACTCCTCCAACATGAAGCTTTGAAATAAATTCTTGATCAGCATATACAAATTCTGGTATAGTTTGGATTACAAATATTACTTGATTGGATAATTATGAATTATCTTGAATGAGATTTACTACTGCTTGAAGCGGTTGGTGATGACGAACTGGTTTTTCTACAGCAAACTGACGTTTTGATCTTATAGGCTGAACTTGAACAAAAGTAATTTCATGACAATTGATAGATAAAGCTGGAAATATTTTTAATATGTCCGATAGTATCTCTTACAACAATGTATGACCTACTATAACTTCTTGATCATCATTAAGTTGATTATTTGAAATAAATTCTTGAGCAACATACACAAACGTAACTTGAGTTTATCTAATTATGCACGTTACTTGAGCAAATCAAATGAGGTTTGCTAATTCATGAGAATCGCGAAATGCAACATGAACTTTTGCTACACGAACATGACGAACATTATTAACATGAGATGGCACGAAATATGTAAGCTGATTATTTATTGATCAACGATGAAATATGACTTGAGGTTCAGATTCAATTATTTTGGATCAAACTGCGCCTATTTTTAGTTGAAATGGAATCGCTATCGTTAGCTGAGAAACTTATACCTGACTTACAATTACATTCTCAGATCCAATTTCTTGAATATCTTGAAATGTCGCAACAATAAGCTGATTGGATAATTCTTATCATACAGGAAATTTTATAAGCTGATCAACATTTATTTGATGATGAGTAATTTCGTGAACATTTATTTTCACAGTTAGCGATAATGCTGGCAATAGCACTTGAATAATATTTAAAATAGATAGGACTCCTCCAACTATATCAATAATTTACAGTCCAGAATCTGGTCATTGGACAAGCTGAAATGTTTTGGCAACAGCAACATGACTTACAAATATACCAACAATAAACACATGATTTAAAACATTTAGTACAAATTGAACATTTGATTTTGAATTTACAGATAATAATTGACTTACATGAAAACAAACAGCCACAGTTACGCGAATAGATAAATGAATCCCTTGGATATCTTGAGCCACAAATTGATGATATTATAATACTTGAATCACAATCTCTTTTTGAGACAGTATAAGTTCTGCAAGTGGAAAATTAAACTGACTTACTCGTACAAGTTCTTTTAATACAAATATAGAAAATTCTTACGTGTTCACAGCTACCGATCAAGCATGAAATACAAACTCCGTTCATTTTATAATAGACAAAACTGCGCCTTACTTTACTTGAGTGACAAGCTGAACGACTTATACAAGTTCAGTATATATTTATTTTTATGACTCTGGCTCAGCAATATCTTGAGCAACATTAAATTGAAGTTGATACACAAGTTGAAGCATAATATCTTGAAATTGAACATACACATTTATAGTTACAGATCTTGCTGGTAACTGGACTTGAGCAACATTCACAATAACTCCGCCAGTTGTAGTTACGCCAACAGTAAATTGATGAAGTAGTAATGGTGGCGGAGATTTTATCAAACAAGATAATTGCAAACGAAATTCTAAATGAAATAATTTATCCTGAGCAAATGCTAGCGGTATAGATTACTCATCAAGTTATTATGATCAAATTTGTTATCCATCACAAACTCACGGCGTAGCAAAAGCAATATGTGACGTTTCCAAATCAACTTTTTCTACCGAAATCACAAATGCTTTTGATCGAGCTTATTGAGCATGAATCACGACACTATGTCCTATAGAAAAAGCTAATGTAAATTGATTGGTAACAAGAAGAGAAATGGCAAAAATGATAAGCGTATTCGCAACAAAAATAATGTGACTAAAACCTGACACAACAAGAAAGTGTAAATACACAGACACATCCAAAGAAAGCGATGAAATGAAAGCATACGCAACATTGGCATGTCAATTAAAAATTATGTGATTAAAATATGATTGAACTCCTGACACAACATTGAGACCAAATTGATTAGTCACAAGAGCTCAGTTTGGAACAATGTTATCTAGATTAATTTATTGAAACAAATATAATTGAAATAAAGAATCACGATATGGTCCTCATTTGAGCGCATTGAAAAAAAACTGAATTATAAAAGATATCAGCAAACCTACGATGCAAGAACAAAGATGATACATTATGATTATGCTAATGAGAACTGCATGATGACATCCAGAACTTCAAACAAACAAATCAACGCTCTGATCTTCAATCTGATCAACTTTCTCGTCTAATTAGAACGCATAGATTATAGAACCCCGCCGTTGCGGGGCAGGCGTTAGAACGTTAGATTCCAAACTAACGTTCTTTTTTTGTTATTTAATTTTTCTTTTATTATTTAAATTTGATTAATAGTTAAAAATATATAATATAATATATATTATACCAATATCTTTTAATTTTAAAAATTATATAAAAAACAATATATTTTATCTTTAAATATAATTTACAATGAAAAAAAGAATACTTACTTGACTACAGGCGACATGATCTCAGTTACATATTTGAAATTACTTTGCCGCAGTAAAACCAATGATAGACATATTAAAAGAAAATGATTATGAATCATTTATATTCGTCGCGACAATGCATTCTTTTACAGAATTACATGAATCTAATAAACTAAAAGAATATTTAAGAAATTTGTTAAAAATTTATTTAGCATGTTGAGTAGATATAGAAAATACATATATATACAATCATGCAACAATACCATGACATTCACAATTAAATCGAGTATTAACTTGCATAAGTAATTTATGAACAATGCAAAGAATGCATGTTTATAAGGATGCAATACAAAAATGAAAAGCACATGATATAAGCGTATGAACATTTTGTTATCCAATTTTAATGGCTGCAGATATTTTATTATATGGCGCTGATTTCGTGCCAGTAGGTCAAGATCAAAAACAACACATAGAATTCGCAAGAGACATAGCTATAAAATTTAATTCAACATACGGACAAACTTTTGTATTGCCTGAAGCTATTATAAAAAAAGAAGTAGCTATAGTTCCAGGAATAGATTGACGCAAAATGTCTAAATCATACAATAATTATATTTGACTTTTGGAAGATGAAAAAATAATTTTCGAAAAAGTTAGACAAATTTTTGTAAATTCAAAAATAATAAAAGAAACAAAAAATCCAGATAGTTGTAATGTATATAATATATTAAAATTATTTTTAAATGAAAATGATAATTATATAATAAGAAAAAAATATAGAGAGTGAAATATCTCTTATGAATATTTAAAAAATTTTTTATATGAAAAGATTTTAAATACTTTAAAGCCCATCCAATCGTTTTACAATTCAATTACAGACGAACAAATTGATAATATAATAAATAAAAACCAACAAAAGCTTATAGAAATATCTAATAAAAAAATAAAAGATGTCTACAAAAAAATATGATTTTCTTTTTAGAAAAGACATTAAATCTAATACATAAACATATACAATCTAACTATCTTCATAGTTAATATTTTAATGCTTGTTAACTATATTTATTGTATGTATTACTTTTATAGACTATAAATCAGACAGCATAGACCTTATTATTTAATTTTACAAAAAGGGCTTGACTTTAAACAATAATTACATATAAAAAATATATTTATATGTAATTAAATAATGGTTGATATGGAATCACAAAATTCAAAAAAAAATATAGTAAAACAAAATGTTTTTTCTGCTGTTCAACCAACAGGGAATTTACACATTTGAAATTACGTTTGAGCAATACAAAATTGGGTAACAAATCAAGACTTATTTAATAATATTTTTTGCGTTGTTGATTTACACTCTTTGACAATACCAGAATCATTAAATCCTGAAAAACTTAGGAAAAAAATCAAAGAAGTTGTGTGACTATATCTTGCATGTTGAATAAATCCAGAAAAATCATCAATTTTTATACAATCTCGCATACATTATCATGCAGAATTAGCTCGAATATTAAACTGCACAACACCAGTCTCTTGGTTAGAAAAAATGACACAATATAAATCAAAATCTCAAAATACAAAAGGTGCTTGAATGGGACTATTGGACTATCCAGTATTAATGGCTGCAGATATACTTTTATATGAGACTGATTTTGTTCCAGTATGAGCAGATCAAAAACAACATGTTGAATTAGCTCGCAATATAGCACAACGTTTTAATAAATTATTTAATGTAGATTTATTTAAAGTGCCAAGAGAGAAAATCAATAATACAGGAGCAAGAATTATGGCTTTCGACAATCCTAATGAAAAAATGAGTAAAAGTATTTGAGAAATTAAAAAATGACACGCCATATCCTTACTTGACAATCCAGACGACATTTTTGCAACATTAAAAAAAGCAAAAACCGATTGATGAAGTCAAATATCTTTCGATAATATGTGAGATTGAATAAAAAATTTATTAAATTTATATGAATCTTTAAATACTATAAGTGCAGAAGAAATAAAAATAAAGTTTGACTGAAAACCATATTGATTTCTAAAAAAAGAACTAGCAGAACTTGTTATAGATAAATTAATGCCAATTCAAAAAATATATAAAGAAATAACAGAAGATACAAAATATATTGAATCAGTTATTGTAAAATGAGAAGAAAGGGTTATGCCCATAGCAGAATCAACAATGAGAAAAGTTAAAGAAATTGTTTGACTCCTCTAAATTTATATTTTAATAACAAAATGAAAATTGTTTCTGTAATTGAATATTTTCGACCTGAAATCTGATGACTTGAAAAAAGCACAGAAAGACTTTCTCAACAACTTGCAAAATATTGAAACGAAGTTAAAATTGTAACAAAAAAAATTGATAATACACTTTCAAAAGAAATCAAAGATAATATAGAAATAGAAAGGTATGAGGACACGCCAGATGCCCCATTTACAAAAAACGCTGAAAAAAATAATGCTTTTTATAATGCAGATATTATATGTGTTTTTGGCGTATGACATGATAAAGAAGCAAAACGATTAAAACCCATTTTTGATTCAAAAGCATGAAAATATATAAAAATATGAACACAATGAGATATTGTAGCTGAAAAAATAAACTATGATTTGTACAAATGCTTTAATTGAATATTGTGTCAAAATGATGCACTTATTAATGAGGCGATCAGTATATGAGTACCAAAAGAAAAGTGTTTTAGAATAAAAAATTGAATTGATATAAGTGCATGGAAAAAAGATCTTAAAGATAAAAAATATTATAGAAACACATTACAAATTCCCGAAGATACATTTGTATTTTCTGTAATATGACGTTTGGTTAAAAGGAAAAACGTCCCACTAATAATAAACGCTTTTTTAGAACATACAAAAAGTAATAATAAATTTTGAAACAATAAATTAATAATCCAATGATCTGATTTTGGACAACATGATTGAGAAGAAATAAAAATAAAAGAATTAATTAAAGAGCAAGAAAAAAATATAATTTTTTTAGATGCAAACGATAATGTATATGCTGCCCTTTGAGCCAGTGATGTATTTATAACAATGTGAGAGAGGGAATGAGCACCAAACATAATAATTGAAGCATTAGCTAGCAGGAAACCTTGTATAGTAAGTGATATTCCATGACATACGGTATATATACAAGATGAAGAAAATTGATTTTTATCAAAAATAGAAAAAAATAATTTAAAAAACATAATGGATAATTTTTCTTTATTACCTACACATGAATATAAAAAAATGACAAATAAAGCAGAAAAAAAATCACATGAATTTGATATAAAAGACACAGCAAAGATATACTTAGAAATATTCAAAAAATTTATTTGATAAACATTTAAATGAATAAGCAAAGTTTGTTATGTAAATTAAGGCTCTCCATAACGCCAAACTGCAATATGAAATGTATGTATTGCCCAACTGACGTGAAAGAAAACTATACGCCAAAAAAATTTATTAAATATAACAACTCATTAGAAGATTTTAAAAATATATTAATTAATCTACTATCTAATGTAAAGTTTAAAGCTGTTAGTATTACATGATGAGAGCCAATTTTAAATAAAGATATCGCCGAAATATTAGAAACAATTTATCAATTCAACACTAACATAGAATTAAACACAAATTGAGTACTAATAAACAAAAAAATACGAAATAAAATTGAGCCATTTGTAAGAAACATAAAATTATCAATGGACTCAACTAATATTGATATATTTAATACTTTAACATGAACCAAAGACAAAAGAGCTTTAGAAAAAATAAAAAAAACAATAGATATTATAAAAACTAGCAATAAAAATATAACGATTAATACCGTAGTTTCAAAAATTAACGAATACGATATAGAAAATATATTAGATTTTATAATTAAAAATAAGCTCGATTTATCACTACTAGACTTATATTGAACCGATCAAACAAAAAAATTTTGGTTAGAAAATTTTATTCCTGTAGAAAAAGTATGGCCAATGTTAAAATCAAAATTTAATGTTATTGAAAGAGAAGATCTTTTTTGATGTACTTTTTATAGATATTCAAATTTATGATTGCCATCTACAGTAAGAACAAAATCTAGTTTAGCTGGAACAAGACGTATCAATAAATGTAAATCATGTAATGATTATTGCCAAGAATGAATATATGCAATAAAATTATCAAGAGAATGATGGATGACGACATGCCCAAATAATAAAATATCTGATTGATGCCTTATACTGCCAGAAGACAAAAATGAAAAATTAATAGAGAAAATCAATCCAATTATTAAAGATATTACAAATTCACAATACAATAAAAACACATTTGAAAAATTTTTAGAAAAGATGAAAAAAAATAATTTATAATGGAAAAAGAATGAAAAATATTATTTTTACTAAACAAAAATGATTTTAATAATCTATCTTTTTCTTATCTCTTAATTAATGCACTAAATTGAATAAATAATTCTCATATAGATATTTGCATAACTGACATATCAGAAAATATCTATTACACGCTAACTGAAAAGAAAACAGATAAGGCAGAAGAAATTATTTGATTTTTATTAGAAAATCTCTGAAATGATAAAATTTTTAGAGTATATAAAGCATCCGACATTAAAAATATATGAAACATGTTGCTTTTGTTATGAAGTATTTATAATAGAGAAATGTTTTATGAACTATGAATAAATAAAGACAGAATAATACAAAACATGATATTTTATATTACAAAATTAATGACTATTTTTTCTGATAATTTTTCTAAAGTTTATACAAAAGAAGCAAAAATTTTAAATAAATTAATGTTTATATTAAAAGAAAACTGATTTTTAGATAATATTTCATATCAAGACAAAAAAGATATCTTTATAGAAATAGATGAAGTAATAAATGCAAATATATTGAATTATATTCCAAAAATAAACTATCAGAGCACAGAAGAAGAGCTGAAGAAAATAATATATAGATTACCTACAGACAAAAACAATATAGATTTTCTTATAAGTTTCAAAAAAATATTAAAAACAAATAGTTCTAATATACAAGAAAATCGAGAATGAAAATACAAATTTTTAAAAGATAATATAATTAATTCAATAATCACAGATATATCAAAAACAAATAAATCATTTAATGATAAACAAATTATCGATATCATAAACAGATCAAAAAAATCCATAAATACAAATTTTGACATAAATTTTGAACAAATAAAAAAAACAATAAAATTTTAAAGAAATTTTATTTACATATATCTAAAAAATGAAAGATTGATTATTGTTGGCCTGAACTCGTACTACATGAACTGAACTTCATCTTTGAACATATTACTGATGGATTGAACAAATAAAAAAAGCAGAAAAACAACATAATGTTTGTATTTTCATAACTGATTATCAAAGTTTAAATATGGATTTTAATGGCTCAATCAGTGAAACAGTTTCAGAATTAAAAGATGTTTTAAAAGAATTTATACCATCGTCAATTCCAATTATAATAGAAAGTAAAATCGAAGAAATATGAACGCTATGATTACTTATAGCAAAAACATTTAATGACTGATACATTAATAGAATAAGCACTTTTAAAAAACATGAGAAAGAAGGAAAAAAGACTACCTTAAATGATCTTATGTATCCAGCAATGATGTTAGCAAATGTTATATCTGTCTGAGCCACACATATATTTGATAAACCAGAATATTTTTTTCAGCCTATAGATGTTTTAAATGACATTATACATAGCACAATAAAAAAATATAATCGAAATATATCCAAACTTCAGACATTCAAAAAAGACAAAATTAATATACCAAGTATTGATTGAAGTGGGCCGATGCAAAGAAACAGAAAGCAAAACGGATATATAAAAATTAATGATATAGATTATTGATGATTAGATAAATCATTTTGAAAAATTAAACTACCAGAAATAGAAGTAGATCCAAATGATCGCATAAAAAGATGCGACGTAATATATAAAATTCGCGAATCTATTATGAGAAACAATTCTAAAGAAAGATGCAATCACACTATATACCCTTGTTTAGAATGCAAATCAGAAGTAGTAAAAAAAATATACGAAGATATAAAACATATAGATAAAGATGAAATAAAAAGAAAGAGAATAGAAGAACAATTCATAGAATCGGCAAATGAAAGAGTTAAAAAATTTATAAATCAGACTATTTTTATGTCTTGATAATTTAAATGAAAGCAACATTAATATATCCTTGTAATTTTGAAGAACTTAAACAAGGAAGTAACAAATTATATGAACCAACAAATTTGATTTCTTTATATAATATATTATCAAATCATTGAATAGATACAAATATCATTGATTGTCATTTACCAAAATTTAAACAATTTAAACAAATAACAGAGAAAATTAATAAAGATTCTCCAAATATCTTATGATTTAGTGTCTTTTGAAGATATTCTAGTATAAATTACGTAAAAACAATAATTTCATGAATAGATGATAATATTAAAAAAAATGCTATAAAAATAATATGATGACCTGGTGCAACATATAATACAGAAAGAATCATAAAAGAATTACAACCAAATATTATAATAAAAGGAGAATGAGAAATACCATTAAAAAAATTAATAGAATGAGATTTTAATATAAATAAGATAAAAAAAGACAATATAAATCTCATTTTTGAAACAATATGATGAGTTAACATCATAAGTTCAAATGAAATAACAGATATAAAAAATATTGACTATAAAAGACCTTATTCATTACAGGATTATAATTGACTTGCTATGCCACAAATACAAAGATGATGTATATGAGGATGTACTTTTTGTTTATGAAGCTCATCGAAAAATATACGTTACAGATCAACAGAAAATATAATAAAAGAAATAAAATATTTAATTAATGAAAAAAAAGCAAAAATTATATTACCATTTTGACCTGATTTCACGGCAAATCCAAAAATTGCAAGCGAAATTATCAAAGAAATTAATAAAAGTTGAATAGCAAATAAAAAATATATTCTTGTAACAAGAATAGATACATTATATACAAGTATAGAGCATAATATAAAAGAACGACAAAAATTTATAAAAAATAATGAAATACAATTTCAACTAGGAATAGAATCATTTTCTAATGAAAAATTACTAAGAATTTGAAAAAAAAACAGTAAATTTACAGAAAACAATAAGGAAAATTTAATAAAATTAATAGAGCAATTTTCAGCATTTTATAACTTATTTTTCGTACTTTTCGATCCATGAAGCACAACACAAGAAATAACAAGAGACGTTGAAGATTTAATCTTTCTTCTAGAAAAGTATAGTAGTAAAGTTATGTTAACATGAAAGTTATTTAATTTTATGGAAATAGAACCAGGGACTGTAATATCAAAAAGCTATGATGAAAATTGGGAAAACTTTGCTTCAGAAGAATTAAAAAAAATTTTTTCTATTGCTAAAAACATTTCTCAAGATTTAAAATATAAAAGTAAATGATATAATTGAGAATCTATATATAAAGAACGTTCTTTAGAACAGATAGAAATATTAAAAACATTTTTAGCTTTGATAAAAAAGATACCTATTCTTTAAAAAATATATGTTATTTATTATGCCGAATTTTTTAAATTCGTTAGCAATTATTTATATTTATTTTTTAAACTTCTCTTTTTTCTGTGAATTTATCATCTCCTTCTATTGCTTGTTTCTTATTGAAAATTTTTTACATTTGAATAAGATTAATTTGAATATGGAAATTAGGAACTATAAATTGAAATTTTTTAATTTTTTAATATTTTAATTTTTTAATTTGAATTCATGGATATCAAAGACTTAGAAAAATTCTTTGACTATGTCCCATTTCTCAATCAAGATACACAAATAATTCTTGATAAAATTATTTCTGAAACTAAAAAATATTTACCAGCTGACCAAATACCGTTGATACAAAAAGCTTACGACTACGCAAAAGAAAAACACAAATGACAGGTCAGATTATCATGAGAAGAATATATTGTGCACCCACTAAGAGCAACGGAATTTTTGATAGAACTTAAACCTGACTTGGAAACAATTCAGACTTGTATTTTACATGATGTCATAGAAGATTGTAATGTTTCCGAATCAGAAATAGAAAAACTTTTTTGAACTGAAGTTGCTAATCTTTGTGAAGGAATGGTCAAAGTATCAAAAATTAAATATAAATGAGAAGACAGACATTTAGAAACACTGAAAAAAACATTTCTCGCGATGGCAAAAGATTTGAGAGTTATTTTTATCAAATTAGCTGATCGCATTCACAATATACAAAAAATACAAAAACATCCAAATCCAATCAAAAGACAAAAAATAGCAAATGAAACAATGAAAATTTTCGTGCCAATTGCAAAAAGGTTATGACTTTTTCATTATCAATTATATTTGGAAAATGGCGCATTCAAAGTTGCAAACACAGAACAATTTGAAAAAATTTTTTGATATTTAAGAAAATTTTTTGGTGAATGAGAAAAATATACAGAAAAATGAATCAAAATAATTTCAAATTTTTTACAGCAAGAATGAATTACAGATTTTGTTGTCAAATGAAGAATCAAAAGTCCTTATAGAGTTTATGAAAAAATCGAAAAAAGATATCAATCTCAAGAATTAAATAATGTAATGGATTTATTAGCATTTAGAATTATCACTAAAACAATGAGCGATTGTTATTTGATACTTGGGATTATACATAAAAATTATACTCCACTAATCAAGAGAATTAAAGATTATATTGCAGTTCCAAAATTCAATTGATATCAAAGCATACACACAACAATTCTTGGAATGTTCAATGTCCCAGTTGAAATACAAATCAGAACTTATGAAATGGATGAGGTCGCAGAATATTGAATTGCTGCTCATTTTGCATATAGTGAATACGCAGGTCCAGTAAAAATTCCCGAACAACAAAGTCAATGGATCAAAAAATTGCAAGAAATAGTGAATGAATATCAATCTACAGATGAAAAAGAACAATTCAAAAAAGAATTAAACATAGAAATTTTGGACAAACGCATATATATTTTTACTCCAAATTGAGACGTCAAAGAGCTTCCAACTTGAAGCACGGTTTTAGATTTTGCTTTTTCGATACATTCAGATATTTGACTGAAATTCAAAAACGCAATTGTGAATTGAGAAATAAAACCAATAAGTTACACTCCAAAAATTTGAGATATTGTCAAAATTCAGATTTTTAAAAATAAATATTCGGCAAATAAACATTGGTTGGAGTTTTTGCACACAACATGAGCAAAAGCAAATTTATTAAAATTTCTAAAAATAGAACAAAAAGATAATCTGATTAAATTATCTGAGTCAGAATTAAATAAAAATTTGGAAAAATTTTGACTACCTTGATTGTGAACAGAAAAAGATCAAATAAGTAAAATATATAAAAAAGAGGAAATGGATAAAAAATTATTAAACATAATAGATAAAAAAAATACTTACAATCAATTGATCAAATCTGCTTACCCAAAACAACGAGATAGCTTAAAAAAAACAAACAAAATCCCGGCTCCAAAAAAAATAATCAAAAAAGAAATTGAAATAATTATAGATTCTGACAAATCATTAAATTACAAATTATGCAAAGAATGCTCACCAAAAGCTTGAGATAAAATTATAGCAAAAACATGAAAAGATTGAATCAGAATACACACATTAAATTGCAAATCATTGAAAACTATTTCTTTTGATAAACTTTTGGAAGCTCATCGAAAATGAGAAAAAACAAATAGTTACAATGCAATTGTAGAATTAAAAATATTTAACAAATATTGAAATCTTTTGAAAATAATTTCCATTCTTTCAGATTTGCATATTCCAATAAACAAAATAGAAATGATAAACAATTGAGATCTCACAAGTTCAATTAATTTTGAATCTGAATTTGAAAATCCTGCAAAATTCTTTTTCCTTTTAAACAGCTTGAAAAAATACGATAATTCAATACAAGTTACAAAAAAAACAATTAACTAATTTGGGAATTAGGAATCGAAAATTAGGAATTAGAGCGTTTGATATTTAAAACTTAGCACTTAACACTTGCCTGCCGGTAGGTAGGTTTAGCACTTTAAAGCCTTTGAAGCCTTTGTGGCCTTTTTATCCTTTGTAACATTTAAATTTATGTGATCTTGATTCTGATTAGTTTTGAATAAATCTACACGAAGCCGAGAAGCTTTTGTTTGATCAAATTGAATTTGAATAATTATAAACTGAATTTTAATAATATTTATATTTTTACGAATTATCAGTATTATTCGAACAGCGAAAGATATTATTTCAAGAACAAACAATTCTTGAATTCAAATAATCAGTATTTTGATAGTTACTTTTCTCACTCCAATTTTTTGATTGCCTCTTTATCATATTATCAGACCAGTTTATTACAAAAGAGATAGACTTCCACGAAGAGAAGCTTGTGCCTTAAATCTTATAACATGCTGAAATTGTTGAATATTAAATGCAAAAGAACACGAATGTTGTATCAGTTGCTGAGAACCATTGAAAATAAAATGCAAACAATGTTGAAACAAATATCAACACACATATTCTTATTGCAATCATTGTTGAGCTCCAAATATAGAATAGAATTTGGAATTAGTAATTGGAAATTAGAAATTTGTAATTACCAATATTCTAATACTCAAATTACTTTCTTGGCTTTGAAACCTTTGTGGCTTTGTAGCCCTTGTGGCCTTTGTATCCTTTGAAACTTTTCTTATGCTTATAGTACTTACAGTAATTTTATTAGCAATATTTTCTTGAATATTGATAAGCATATATTCAAATATTTTCGCATTTAATTTTGATCTTCAAAACACAATTAATTACACGTCAGCTTATTATGGAGCAATTAGCTCGATACAAAGAGCACAACTTGTAATGGACAATAAAAAACCATGATTTGTTGGATCATGATGATTTTTTTGAAATAATAAATTCTGACCACAAAGCGATCAGTTTTCTTGAGATTTTGGTAATTATACAAAAGAATGAAATTGACTACGATGGGAAATTACAGAAAGCAGAACAAATTCTATTCCAATATCTTGATGATGAAATGTTCCAAATATTTATTCAAATCCTGATAGTAATAATTTTAATATAATTGATCAAAATTTACAAACATTTTTTTTAAGTTACGATAATACAAGTGACGGAAATAAATATTATACTGGTACAGATAATGAAGATATAATTTATTTTTCATGAGATTATATAAGTTGAGTATTTAGATTGCCACCAAAAATTTCTGCTTGATTTGTGACCAAATACTTGTTATGTGAACACGGCGCAAAAAATTGTAATGAATTAGATATAAATCTTGTTCCATGGTCTTTAATTTGATTTTATAATTGATCATGATTCACTATTATTCCATTTGAAAATAATTGGTGATGATTATCGCATGAAGAGGGCTATTCAAATTATATAAGTGCAAGAGTTATAAATAATGAATGATGAAAAATATATTTCATAAAATGAACTAACTGATGATATTCTCCTGTATGGAATAATTTAAGTGAAATTACAACTCACAACACAATACCAAAAAATTTTTTCTCAGGTTTTATGTTATTAAACCCACGCCAACCATCTTTTTGAGAAATATTTAATAAATGATGAAATGAAATAACCTGATTAAAATTAAGTTTTAATGTTTCTTGAATTTTATATTCTAGAAATAATAATCAATATCCATTTTTGGAATATCATTTTGATTTTCCACAGCAAATTGCTAATAATTGATATACAATTAAATGATATTGAAAAGTTTGAAATCAAATTGTACAAATAATAGTAAAAAGGGGGAATTAGGAAATAGAAAGTTTAAAAAGATTTTATTCGCCTTCTCTTACTTTTAACACTTTCTATTACTTTTAACACTTTGTAACCTTTGTAGCCTTTTTAGCCTTTGTAACTTTATTCATGACCAAACTAATATTTCTGATAGCGACGATCTTTTGACTAAATATTTTTTGAAGCGTAATATTTAATTGAACGGCATTTGCAGAAGAAACAGTTCCATGAATAGATTGTAATCAAAATACACTTTTGAACTGACAATGTAAATTTCAGATTAATAAATTTTTGGGAATAAAAAATGAAACTGATTGAGACTCATCTGTTTGACTTTTTGTTCAAGACATAGTTCTTTCTGCGACATTTTTTATTTGAACCATTGTCACTGTTGCAATTATAGTTTCCTGATTATTATTTATTTTCGCTGCCGCATCTGGCAAAGATCCATCAAGCGCAAAAAAATGATTAATAAATTCCTTAATCTGACTTCTGATAGTTATTTGCTCTTACGTAATTATTAGACTAGTTCAATATATTGCAAAAGGGGTATAGGAATATGGAATTAGGAAATTTGTCATTGCGAGCCTGCCTGCGGTAGGCAGGGAGCTTTTTGCGACGAAGCAATCTTAGTTTAAACGTTTAAGATTGCCACGCTCCTTTCAGTCGCTCGCAATGACTAAACTTTTTACACTTTGAAACCTTTTTAGCCTTTGAAACTTTATTTATGAATATATTTATTATTTCCATTTTTCCAGAGATATTTCAAAGCTTCCTACAAACATCACTTATCAAAAAAGCAATAGAAAAAAAAATTCTGAAATTTAATTTCGTTAATCCAAGAGATTTTTGTAAGGACAAAAATAAACAAGTTGATGATCAAATTTATGGTTGATGAACTTGAATGCTAATCAAAGCCAAACCCATAATCGACGCCATAGAAAATGTAATTAAATCTATAAATTCCAAATTCCCAGCCCTGCTAAAGCAGGCCTCGCTAAGCTCGTTCCCAATTCCTAATTCCAAATTCCCAGCCCTGCTAAAGCAGGCCTCGCTAAGCTCGTTCCCAATTCCTAATTCCAAATTCCCAGTTCATAGTGCCCATTTCCAAATACTTTTTCCATCTCCAAGCAAAACTTTTTTTACACAAAAATTTGCCCATAAATTTTCTAAAAATCAGAATCTTATTTTTATTTGTTGAAGATATGAAGGGATTGATTATCGTTTCGAAGAATATGTAAAAAACAAATATCCAAAAAACTTTCAAAAAATCTCAATCTGACAATTTATTACGTTAGGTTGAGAACTACCAACAATGACAATGATAGAATCAATTACAAGATTAATACCCTGAGTTATCAAAGAATCACAAAGTCGAAAAGATGAAAGTTACTCAATAGACCAAAAAATGAAAAATCTTGAATATCCTCAATATACTAGACCTGAAGAAGTTTGTTGATACAAAGTTCCAGAAACTTTATTAAACTGACATCATAAGAAAATCCAAGATCGAAAAAACAAAAACGGAAAAAAAATAGAACGTTAGTTAAATTATAAGTCAATTTTACTGTATGAGATAGTTATCTTAATATTCAATTCAATATTAAACTTAACAAACCGACTGGGTCCCATTTTTATGGGGAGGAGGTTTGTTCGTATACTTAACTTGATAAAACATAATCAATAGAATACTAAAATTGGCTAGACCTTTTTGCTTACTTTTTGCGGCAATGGCAAAAAGTGAGTCTGCGAAGCAAAATTACATTTACTAAAAACAATATTCAATATTTCAGGAAACTAATTTATTTCATATACAAAACAATGTTGTGACTGCTTTACTTCGGTAGATTAGAAAAAGAAAAATGATTTGACGCAATCATACAAATGATTGAAATTTTTGGAAAAAATAAATGAGATTTACCATTCAGACTTTTCATTTTTTGATCATGAACATACGAAAAAGAAATTAAAAACTTGGCATATAAATACAAAAACATTCATTTTTTCTGACGACAAAATTTAGATACAATCAAAAGATACGTTTCTAATTGCCAATATTATTTGATGCCTTCAGTTTTTTTGGAAACTTTTTGATTAACGGCACTTACAGCTCTTTCTCGATGATTGCCAACAATTTGATTTGCAAAATGATGAGTCAAAGATTTTATTTTGCCACAGTTAGATTTAAACAAGGTCGAATGAAATTTCACATCTCAAAAATTATTCAATCTGATTAATAATTTAATTACGAATCCCCCTCTCCATAAAATGGGGAGGGTTGGGGTGGGGGGCCCTTTCCAATTATCATCACGAAAAAATAACATAACTAAAATTATTTCGCCAAACACAAAAAAAATTCTGATTGTTTCTGATTTTATAAATAAAATTTGATGAATAGAAACTTACATTCGAGATTGCAAATCCATATTAGAAAGTATGTGATATCAAGTTCAGATTTTTGGTGGCAAACTTCCAAAATGACCAATCTGAAAATTAGCAAAATATTTGTGAATTTTTTCTGCTGTTTTTAATTTTTATGAAGCAATTAAGTTGTTGTCTACAATCAAAAAATTTAATCCTGATTTAATCCGATTCAACAGCATACTTAGATATTTATGACGAATGTCAGTTTGAATAAGCCAATTTTCAAAAGCAAAAAAATGGATGATGTATCATGATTTTGGATATTTTTTTCCATTCCCAAATAAATTATATGAAACAAATCAGATTAAATATCCTTTAAGTTTAAAAAACTATGTTCAATCTGCTCAAACAAAAAATCCAATTAAAATTTTATTTATCATTTGAAAATATTTTTCAGTTTATTTAATTAAGAATAAATTAAAAAAAATTATCGATAAACATTTAGTTCCGTCAAAATATATGGAAGAAATTGTTCATAAATCCTATAAAATCCCAAAAGAAAAAATCATAACACTTCCCCATTTCATTCAAGAATAAAACGATAGGAATTAGAAATAGGAAGTAGTTTAATATTAAAAAATATACAATTATAAAGCGAAGTGCTGGAAATATTACTTTGATTGACAGACCAAAGGAAAAACAAAATGGCGGATGTTTTTCCTAGACTTTTTTGCATACTTTTTTTGGCAATGAAAAAAAGTATGTCCAAGCGAAGCGTTACAATGAAAAAAGGCAAGTTCGCAAAGCCAATCATAAAAAATTACAAATCATAAATTAATAACGTTTTTTCTACATTTTCAGCTTTATTTTCATCTCCTTTTTTCTATAAGTTATACGTTTATGCAAAAGCAGAAACAAATCTTTTGTGTTGACGTAATTTTACATCGCAAAGCGGTGAAAAAAAACAAAAATATGGATCAATCAAAAAAAAATTTCGGTATCCGAATTTTCTTAATAATATACGGCGTTTCTTATATATTAAACAGTGTTTTTTTTGTCGATCGAAAAAAAGTTGTCGCAGAAAACACAACTACTTCAACAAATTTAGTAGCAATTTTGATAGACAAAGATTTATATGAAAATATAAAATCAAATATCCAATCATATGCCACAGATTATATTCAGCAAAAAATTTCCAATTCCAAAGCAATAGTATTACCAATCAATACCAAAACTTTCAAAGCGCCAGATATTACAAAAATGTTAGAAAATATGTATTTTGATTGATTAAAAAACGAAACATCAAAATTAGTATGAACAATTCTGATTGGCGACATTCCTTTGCCAGTAGTTCATCAAAATTGATTTATTTATCCAAGTATATATCCTTATGTAGATTTTGAAGATCAAGAGTTTATTTATAATGCAAACACAAAATTTTTTGAATATAACGACAATCCAAATTGACAAGCAGAAATTTGGCACAGCATGATAAATTTTAATACTACAAAAAAATATACAGATTTTTTTAAAAAATTAAACAATTACAATAATGATCCTCAATCATTTATTTCGCCAAAAATGCGATATGATGATTTTGTGTGATTAAAGAAATTTTTTATGCAAGAAAATATAAATTATTATGTGAATAATTTCATTTTTTCTGAAGATATTTGATATCACAGATACAATGATTTGTTGTTGAGTATATTAAAAAAAAATCATAACGATGATGTCACTTCAGTTTGATCAGATTTGAAAGATTGAGTTCAGTGAACCTCAAAAGAATTGGAGGATTATGCAAAAAATATCGCTTCAATTTCCAAAGAAGCAGAAGCTCAATTACAAAATTCCGAAAATTCTTGAGGAAGCAAAATTCCAACATTACTATTACAAAAAACCACTCAAGAAATGTTAAAAACTTATGACGGTTTAATAAGTTCAAAATTTCTTTCAACGATAAATGATAATATTTCGAGCATATCAAGATATTACAAAAAAAATTGAAGCTGAATTATAAACAATGATATCAATTCTCATTTTAATAAAATAATCATCAAAGATAGTTGGATACTTGGAAATTGAACTACTCCTCCTCTTTTGGTTCAATTAAATAATCAATTACAAGAAGATTTAAATAATCAAATCGAAGAAGAAAAATATTATATGAATATTCCTTTACCTTTAACGCATTTGGAATTTAAATGAAAACAAGATCAAGCAAATATAAAATTTAAATGAATAAAAATTCCAATAGCAAAAAAATATTGCACACGAGAAAAATATGATTTTTGGAAAAATTATTATTTTTGAATAGATGCTTCGAATATAGATTCTGCTGAAAATTTGAGTATTTACAGATGAACTTTTCAAAATCTAACTTGAATATCAGAAATCAAAAAATCTGACATCTTAAAATCTATTTGATGATCTTATAATATTTTTTCAACACAAATCCAAGCTAACAAATGATACAATTTATTAAATATACAAAACGATCTAAATACCTATAACAATAATAAAATAACCACACATCGAAAACAAGAATGCTCAAAATATCTTTTTTGAATTTCACGATTGCCATGTATAAAAGCTAAACAACGAGTAAAAGATGATAATGCAGATCAAAATAAATGTTATATATGAGACAATTCCAAACAATGATGATGCGAAAGTATTGCTTGATTTGCAAAAAGAAATCGATGATGAGCATCTGCTATAAATCTTAATTTTACAACAAATAAATTAAATTATTTTAATTATACAGAAGCTAAATTACCAATATACGATATATGATGATCAATAAAAATTGATAATAAAGAAACTGAAGCAAACAGTTATTCGTGAATCTCAAAATATTTAAGTAAAAAACAAGAAAGAAAATGATGAGATTGACAATCTTCAACAAACATAAATATTTTAATTGATAATCCTAATGTAAATTGAAATCCTGAAATATTTAATCAATCAATATCAACAGATTATTCAAAAATAAATATTTTTAACATATACAATGATTCTCGAAAATATAAAAATTATGGAAAATATTTCGCAATATACAAAACAAGTTGAGGAAAATGTTGATGAGAAGGCAATATATATACATACAAAACAATAGACTCTAGAGTAAAAAACATATCTCCAACACCAACTCAAATGTTATGATCAAGTGAATGATATAAATTCTGAACCTGATCAGATTTAATGACATTTTATAATAATATTATTTTTGGACTATCATCAAAATGACAAAACATAATAAATGACACAATTGAATTTAGTTGAAAATCTACAAATGATACAACATGAATAATAAGCAATTTAGAAAATATAAAATCTTATATAAATAAAACCGAATCAGATCTTAATTTAATTATTAGCTTCAATGAAAATAGAAAATATACAACATGAGAAATCGAAAAAATTTCAGATACACGAAATTTATTAGCTAAAACAATAAGTGCCGATAAACTAAAAGAAACAATAGACAAAACATTAACTTTAAAAGATACATTAAATGACTTTGCTAATTATATAATTTCGCTAAGCTTAGATGACGTTGAATCATATTTTGAACAAATAATAATAAATGAAAAAATTAAAGAACAAAAAGTTGAAATATTAATTAATCGAAAAAATAAAATAAATAGTTTATTAAACAATAATGAAAATGCATTTAACAATTATATTATACCAACATTAAATAATGCTGCAAAAATATATTCTAGCACAAAAAGGATTGCAGATATCACAAAAAATTTAAACAAAAAAGCAGAAGCAATTGATGAAATAATAGTTAATTGATGTCCTGCCTGACAAAAATTTTGTTGATGTGATGTAAAATATTACAAAAAGCTTTGTGATGCAATTAATAATTTAACAGGCACACTTAATTCAAATACTAACAATATAAATAATCTAAAAAATGAACTAGACAATTTACCATTGATTACGTCTTCTGATTCTAATGGCGATGCAATAGATGTTAATTTATTTAAATACATAAAAGAATTTTTTGACTCTACAACATTTTTGACTGATATATCAAACATCAAAAAAACAATGGATTCATTTACAATATTAAGTGATACTGAAATAAATAAAAAAGAAATAATTAAATGAATGACAATTGTCACTCAAGACAGGCCAATCGACAATATTAGAAATATTACATTTCAATGAATATGATGATGATTGGTAAAATTTAATTATCCAAATCTATATGATGTCCAAGTTTTCAAAAAAGATTGAGATTCACTAATTCTCAAAAAACCAACAGAAATCAAAGATTCAATTAAAAATTATTTAAATTATAAAGTATGAGAATATAATGAGCAACTTATAAATGAATTAAATAACAAAAATAGTTTTTACAACAAAAATCTTTGAACATTCAATTTATTGTTATGATATGACAAATTAGCAACACCAAATCGTAACTATAATTTAATGACAGAAAGTTTCCTTTTAGATAGTTTGGTCAAAGCAATTGATAATCTTGCAAATAAATTCTGAAAGGAAAGTATATTTGGAACTAATAAAATTAGCGATGACGACAAATTAAATTTTTTGTCTGAACTTCTTTATTATCAAAATTTACCTCGAACAGAAAAAGCGATAAAAGACAAAGTTGAAGATAACATACAAGAAAATCAAAACTCTTTTGATATTAATCAAAAAATCAAAGATACACTCAAAACTTATTTGACAGAAAATAATTACAAATGAAAAATCTGATCTCCTGATTATAGTAGTTGAGGATATGAAATAGCTTATATCAATTCTGATTGATCAGATTATGTTTCATCCAAAACTATTCCATCCTTTATTCAAGACATACAAAACAAACAAGTTGAAGAAAAAAAGCCAAACATACCAAAAGCAAATTCATTTATTGAAAATTTTGGAAATGAAACAATTAAAGATCAAAATCAATTAAATTCAGAATGTTGATTTTCATGAGAACCCGAATTATTATTAGACATCAAAACCATGAACAGCCCACGGTTAGATGCATTTAAATGTTGGTTAAAAAACGTAGTTAAAAAACCATTTGAAATCAAAATTTCATTTTCAAATTCAATGTGACCTACATTTCAATGATTTCTCAATGATCTGTGAAGTTCTTTTGAAAGTCAAAAATGACAACGATCAGAATATAAATCTCAATGGCAATGATCTGATGAGACAAAAACACAAGAAGAAAATCAAAATTTAATAAACAATTCTTCTAACTTAGAAAGTAATAAGCTTTGAGAAATTAATAATTTAATAAGTTTCAAATCTAATCATACAAGTCGAAATTTTGATGACATTAAAACAATTGAAATTTCTTCATCAAGAGATTTATGAAAAATAAACGTTCAAATATCACAAACATGAGACAATTGTTTAATATTAAATAATTCTACAAATTTATGTGAAAAAATATTATATTTAAACAATCTCAATGTTTATTCTGAACCAAAAATATTTAATGTAAATTTGGAAAATAATAAATCATGATTAACTTCAGTTTCTGCAAAATTTTGTCTTATAAATACTGACAAATGCATTACAAAAAATATTGATATTAATGTTTTGCCAAACCCTCTTTCCAAAATAGAAATTAAAACTACAACAAATATTATTAGTCAATGATGACAAATTCCTATTATTTTGCAATGATATGATGACAAATGAAATTCCTTGTGATTACTTACTGAAAATTATACAATCAGTGTAAACTCTTGAGATTGAAAATTTGTTTGAAATTGAAATTCAGTTTCTTTTAATGATTTTTCTAATGCAAATTTCATATATCAAGCGCCTTGAAATTTAATAAAAAACAAACAAATAACGATAACAGTTTCATGAACAAATAAAGTTCAAAAAGAAATATCAACAACAAAAAAAATAATAATAGCAAAATGATTTTTGAAAATAAATGATTGAAATCAGGTAATTTATAATAATTGACAAACAAATAAAATTGAAATAAATTTACCTCCTACAGAAAAAGATATAGAAAGCACAGATAGTAATTGAATTAAACAAATAAATATTAGAAAAATTAAAAAAATAACTTTAACTTTACAAGATATAAATTGAAATAAACTAGATTCAGTGGCAAATATCGCAACTCAAAATAATTTATTAACAATATGAAATATCAAAACACTAGATATAATAAGTTGAACAAATACTTTTAAACAAAATGTTTTCATACCAAATTCAAATTACATAATCAGTGATTGAAAATTAGATATCTATTTATATCCAAATTTCAAAGCATGAGAAGATAATATTCTGATTAATATTCCTTGATTTGATCCTATCACAATCAACACAAAAATAAATTCATGACCAGCAAAAAAAATAAATCTAATTTTGGAAAACAATAATTTATCTATGTCATCTGACAACCAAAAAACAACTGGCACATTACAAATTTTAGACAATCGAAATAATATAGTCACACTACCAAGTAAAATTAAATTATGAATTATCTGAAGTTCAGTATTAACAAACAAAGAAAAATGATTGAATATAAATTTCGTTTCTAACGCAAAAAATGAGACAGAAATATCTATAAATGCAGTCAAATGATGAGAGTCATATATTTATGCATATATCAAAAATGACTGAGTTAATGACATTACTATTGACGAGCAAATGCCTTGATATCAAAGAGTTATTGTCCAAGACAAAATATTACCAACAGACAAATTAAATATATTGTACTTAAATTTATTTTGAACTGATCGATGAAATCAGCGATGATATTTTTCACAAAACAACAAATTCGTAAATGACATTACAAGCAAATCAGAAAAATTATTAAGCACGACAACACAACTAATAGATCCAAATAAAATTAAAAAAATAGATGTGATAGTTGATGACAACTGACAAATGCAAAATTTAGCAAAAAAACAAATCAGTTTAATTTTCAAAAATTCTGAAATACGAACATGGATACAAGATGTCTGAAGCGTTTATATAGACAAAACAAATACATTTACATTACAAAGATCGGAAGAGCAC
>JBBABP010000011.1:0-23703 GCA_041657585.1 Candidatus Absconditabacterales bacterium
ACAATCCTGAATAAACAGGATAGTTGAAACCTTATAAATATTTCATTTGATAAATCAAGTAAATTATCAAAAAAATGCCTCGGTAAAACCGAAGCACATTTATAACTTTAGTAAATTATTAATTTTCTGAATCCTCTTTTATTATCTTGTTGAATTTCAATAAGATATACGCCAGGAGATAAATTAGATATTGAAATTTTTTCTGTTAAAATATTTTTTAGAAATAAACATAATTTGCCGACAGAATTATATATTTTGATATCTGTAGGTTTTGGAGACGAAAGAAACAAAAATGTTTTAGCTGGATTTGGGTAAATTTTGAATGTTGTAAATATTTCATTGCGAGAAATATTTGTTGTCAGATTATTATATTTGGAAATAAATATATCATCTTTGCCTTTTGAAATTAAATTTACTGAACTAAGGCCAGGATTGAAATCAACGATGTAATTGAAACTTCCAGTAAGATAAATATTTTCTAAATGATCAATCACAACACCATTCCCCCAATCATTTCCAACACCACCAAAATTTTTTGCATAAATTAATTTTCCAGATGAAGAATACTTGATTAAAAAAATATCCGTTTTCCCGTTTGATTTTAAAATAACTTTAATTGAAGCTGAATCTGATTTTGGATCAGGATTAAAATTAATTTTATTATCAAACCCGCCTGTAAGATAAATAAATGATTTATCAACCGCAACACTTACTCCCCAATCATCGCATGGCCCGCCGAAACTTTTTGCATAAAGTAATTTTCCTTTTTCTGAATATTTGATTAAAAAAATATCCGTTTTTCCATTCGATTTTAAAATAATATCGTCAGGATTGAAATTAACTTCATTGCTAAAATATCCAGTCAGATAAATATTTAATGAATCATCTGTCACCAAACTCAATCCCTTGTCATCGCCGACACCACCAAAATTTTTCGCGTAAATTAATTTTCCTGTTTGAGAATATTTTATTAAAAAAATATCATAACTACCATTTGACGTTAAATTAATTTTGCTTGAATCAAAATCAGAATTTAAATTTATGGTATTTGAAAAAACCCCTGTAAGATAAAGATTATTTGTCGCGTCTATTGTTATATTATGCCCCCAATCAGGACCAATACCACCAATATTTTTTGCATAAATTAATTTCTCAGTTTGAGAATATTTGACCAAAAAAATGTCATTGTTCCCAGTAGAAATTAAATTAACTTTATCTGAATCAGATTTTAATTTAGGATTAGGATTGAAATCAACGATGTCATTGAAACTTCCAGTGAGATAAACATTATTTGTGTGATCTATTGTTACGCCTATCCCCCAGTCATCACAATGTCCGCCAAAACTTTTCGCATAAATTAATTTCCCAGTTTGAGAATATTTTGATATTAAAATGTCCTTCCCGCCTTTTGATGTCAAAGTAATTTGATTTAAATCATTAGCAGAATTGAAATTTATTGTATCACTAAAATATCCAGTTAGATAAACATTTGACGAATCATCTATCGTTAAATTTAATCCTTTGTCATCTCCAGGTCCCCCGAAACTTTTTGCCCAAATTAATTTTCCAGATGAAGAATATTTGGATAAGAAAATGTCATTGCATCCTTTGGATATTAAAATAACCGAATCATTTGTTGGATTAAAATTAACGGTGCCTGAGAAAATTCCAGTCACGTAAATATCGCCAGACTTATCTACAACATTTATACTATAGCCAGCATCATTTCCGATGTCGCCAATACTTTTTGCCCATTCGCAAGTTTGAGCAAAATTAAAAATACTTATGCCTATAATATAGGCAAATAAAAATAATTTTTTTTTCATATTAAAAATCTCCTTTTTTGTTTTAATTTATATTTTAATTTTATTTGTATTTGTATAATATGTAAATTGACATAAATTACAAATTATTTTTGATATGTCTTTTTTAACTTGCTATATATCTCAAATTAAATAAATATATTAGATTGTTTTTAAATGTTTTTTTTGTTAATGAAATTTTCTAGTAGAGAGAATAAAAAAATACTTGATAGAACGACTGATATAATTCAAAAATATTACAAAGAATCTGAAATAAATCCTGTGCTGAAATACAAATCCCCAGAGGAATTGAAAAAAAGTTTTGATTTGAAAATACCGAAAAAATGAATGAAAATAAATTCACTTTTTGATGAATTAGAAAAAATTGTTTTGAATAGTCCCAAAACGTCGAGCAAGTGATTTTTTAATTTACTGTTTGGATGACAAATATTGCCAGCCGTTGCCGCAGAAATGTTGACTGCCGTTTTGAATAACACAATGCACACTTACAAGTCAGCTTGAATTCATATTTTGATAGAAAATGAAGTAATCGATTTTATGCTGAAAAAAATCTGATTTAAAAATGGTGATGGAATTTTCACTCCATGAGGATCGCTTTCAAACACTGTTGCAATGATAGTTGCGAGAAATGAAAAAGATAAAAATGTAATAAATAAATGATTATATGAAAAAAAAATGATTGCCTACACCTCTGATCAATGACATTATTCTTTGCCGAAAGCAATTAATTTTGTTGGAATATGAAAAGAAAATCTAAGAGTAATTAAAAGTGATGAACGTGGAAAAATGAATTTAAAGGAATTAGAAAATCAGATTAAAGAAGATTTGAAAAAATGATTTATTCCATTTTTTATAAAAGCTACTGCTGGGACAACTGTTTTGTGAGCATTTGATCCAATTTTGGAAATTAGTAAAATTGCAAAAAAATATAAAATTCGACTTCACGTTGACGCGTCATTGTGAGGCACTGCCCTGCTAAGCAAGAAATATAAACATTTGTTGAAATGAATAGATCAAGCTGATTCGGTTGTTTGGAATCCACACAAAATGATGAATGTTCCTGTTTTGGCAGCTCCATTGCTGTTGAAAGATCCGACATTATTATTAAAAAGTTTTTACGAAGAAGCTGATTATCTTATCCAGCCACAAAAAAATGAGAAAAAATATCTTTTGGAACTTGCAAAATACAATCCAGCTGGAAAATCTATCCAATGCTGAAGAAGAAATGATGCGTTTAAAGTTTGGACTGCTTTGAAATATTTGTGAGAAGATGGTTATGAAAAAAGAGTGAATCAACAATTTGAAAATGCAAAATACGCAGTCTGAATAATAAAAAAAGATAAAGATTTAAAATTGATGCTTGAACCTGAATGTGTGAATATTTGCTTTCAAGTTAAAGGAAAATCGTCAAAAGAAATTTGCAATAAACTTGATGCTGAATGAAAAATAAAAGTAAGCTACGGATATTGGAAATGAGAGGAATTTATTAGATTGGTTTGCGTCAATGCCGATATGAACAAAAAAGATATTCAACATTTTTTTGAGTGCGTGAAAACAATATAAATCTTGTCATTGCGAGCCTGCCTGCAGTAGGCAGGGAGCTTTTTTACGACGAAGCAATCTTTTAGTTTTTTAATTTTTTAATGTTATTAAATCACATATTATTATCCTGTTTGGTTTTTGTTTCGCCAATATTTCCTCCAGTAATTATTCCATTTGCCTACACTCTTATATGAGTTCGTCTTTTGCAATGAGCTTGACCAATGGCGCTTTCTTTGGCGACAGTTTTGCCAGCAACATTGAGTAGCGTGATGATATGGTTGCTTTATTGATATGCACATAAATGGATTTTGAAATTTAAAGAAAAAAGAAATAATCAGGATTTTATTTCTCGTTTTGAATACAGAATCAGTAAATATATAGAAAATAGAAAATGATTAAGTAAAATAAATAAAAAAATTAAAAATTATTTATCAACCAAAGATAGTAAAATTATTTTATTTTTAGCAACTATATTTGCTATTGATTCAGCCATACCAGACATAGTTGTTGTGTGAATTGTGCGTAAAAAATTACCTTTCCCGCTTTTTATTTTGGCAGCAATAATAGGAAAATGCACTGTATATCTTCCAGTTATTTGGCTTTGAGAATGACTTTTAATTTTGATTAAATCATGGTTTTAAATAAAATTAGTTTGTTTTTTCAAAAATATTCAAGACGAGAATTTTGGCCAGGATATATTGTTGATATTCCCGTATATTTTTATCGAGCTTATCTTTCTTTGAGATCAGGAAGTCTAGTTTTTTTTTCAAATATCAATCCTTCAATGTTTTTTAGCTGATTTACTGGATATGGAAAACACAGCGACGCTGAGAGGTTTGAAAGTAATCTTTTGCCTAAAATGTTTTTAGTTGGTTGAAATGAATCTCGAGAAAATATAGAAAAAAAAATGCTTGAATGAAATATTATTTATCCGTGCATCGCTAAACCAACTTTGTGAAGGACAGGAAGAGATGTGAAAAAAATTCATAACGAACAAGAATTAAAAAAATATATGCTGAACGCAGAAGAAGATATTTTGATTCAAGAATTTATAAATAATGATTTGGAGTTTGGAATTTTTTATTATCGTATGCCATGAGAAGAAAAATGACACATCACGTGAATTGTGGAGAAAAAATTTATGTTCATCAATTGAAATGGTAAAGATACTTTTGAAAAATTAATTTACAATCATCCGAGAGCAAAATATTATTATTATAATTTAAAAAAAGATCATGAATCTGAATGGGAAAAAATAGTTGAAGAAGGGAAAAAAATTCAATTAAATTATCTTGGCAATCATTGTAGAGGCTCAACATTTTTTGATGTATCTCATTTGATTAATTCTGAGTTAGAAAGTACGATAGATAAAATAAGCAAAAGCGATAATGAATTTTATTTTGGGCGTTATGATATCAAGGTTAACAGTGTTGAAGATCTGATTAAATGAAATTTTAAAATTATAGAATTAAATTGAGTTGGATCTTTGCCAACTCATATTTATGATCCCAAGCATAGTTTGCGACACGCGTATAAAGTTTTATTTCAACATCGAAAAATAGCTTATCGCATTAGCCAAGCAAATTACAAAAGATGACATAAATATATCTGATTAAAAAAAGCGATTGAGATTGTAAAGAAGTATGGAATTTAGAGTGAGATTAAATTATTCTCCCAACAATCAGTAAATAAATAAATTTTCTATATTCACGTTAGCTTTTTTCATTTTTTTGACTTTGAGTCGTCTTTGACTTTGAGATAGTAATCAATTTTTGGTGCAATAAGAAATTCGCCCATCAAGAAACAAATCAAAACTTCAATTTTCATTCAGATTTTTTAAAATTTCTTGAGATTGGAAAATATTATTTTCGTTAGTAAGAAAAGTAATTAAATCTGAAAAATTATTTTTCAACTGTTCATTTTCACTTAGTAAATTATTTAATTTCACGAGAACTCAAGGTTTTCACATAGAAATTCCGCAAAGAAATTTTTGCAAAACTTCATCGTTTGAAAAGAAACTATTTTCTTTGGCGAAAGATAAAATTTCGTCGTCATTAACTTCTTTGAATCTGATCATAATTGCTCTAGAAATAATTGTTTCCAAAAGACTTGATGGATGCGATGTGGTAGCAATAATTAATTTATTTTTCAAAGGTTCTTCGCAATTTTTCAGAAAAGCATTTGCTGATGAACGATTCATTCTTTCAATATTTTCCAAAAGAACGATTTTGGTTTTTCCCATTGAAGATTGTTGCAATCGTGTGTTTATTTCTCTAATTCAAATGTCTAAATAATTATATTCTTTAAGTAATGTATCGAAAATTCAAGTTTTTTTGTCTTGTATCCCAACTTTGAGTTCATGTTTTTTTCCAAGAATATTTCAGAAATCTTTGACGTAAAGAAAATCGCTTTGAAAATATTGTCCCAAAATATCTTTTGCGATTTGTTGAACTATTTCAGATTTTCATATATTTGCAGGTCAAGCAACTATAAAAAAAGATTGAGAATCTACTTTCTCAGAAAGAAAAGAGCTGATATATTTTTTGAGTAGATGGATGCTGTTTTGATTTCAAATTAACGGCATAAAAGAAAAGAAATGAGCTAAAAAAGCTATAGAAAGCTATGAAAGCCAAGAAGGATATAGAAAGCATAGAAAGCTTTAGAACTTTTTTAGCTTTGATGCTTTATGGCTTTAATGCTTTGAGGCATTTTATTTATATCGATGGCACTGGAAATGCTGAACAAAATTCTTTAACCTGATTTTTAATTTCAGTTAATTTATTTTCATCGTTTTGATTTTGTAAAGCGTTGTGAATAAATCAGATTATTTTTTTTGTATCATCTTCTTTGATTCATCTTGTAGTCATTGCCTGTATTCAAATTCTCAATCACGATGGATTGAATGGTGGATTTGGATCGTCTGGAATTGTGGATTTGGAAGTTGAGATTCAGACTTTGTCTAAAATTTTTTCAGCAATTTTTCAAGTCAGATCTGTCGACGTGAAATCAAGTATAACCATATGATTGTCAGTTCATCAAGTAACTAATTTGTATCAATATTTGATAAATTCCTGCACCATAATTTGTGCATTTTTTAATGTTTGCTGTGCGTAAGATTTAAATTCGTCACTATTTGCTTCCTGTAAAGCCACAGCAATTCAACAAATTGTGTTCATGTGAGGTCAACCTTGCATTCACGGAAATACCGCTCTATCAATTCTTGTTGGAATATTTGCAATTGTATCTTCTGGTTTTTGCAATGGATTAGAAACTATTCACTTGGATAAAATCATTGCTCATCTTGGTCATCTAAATGATTTGTGTGTCGTTGTCATCATCGCATGAAATCAATAATCTAACGGATTTTTTAAAATTCACGCAGCAATAAATCATCAAATATGCGCAACATCGGCGTAAGCGATTGCTCAAATTTGTTTTGCAATTTCTGCAAATTTTTCGTATTCCAATTCTCTAGGATAGGCACTAAATCAAGCGAGAATTATTTTTGGTTTAAACTGTAAAGCTAAGGATTGGACTTGATCGAAATCTATTTTTCAATCAGATTTTGTTTTGTATCTTTGAAAATTAAATATTTTTGAAAAAAATGTGACAGGCGCTCAATGCGTCAAATGTCAGCCGTGAGTAAGATCCATTCATAAAATGCAATCTCAAGGATTCATCAAAGCTGAATAAACACAAAGATTTGCTGCCGCTCACGAAAGAGCCTGAACATTTGCGTGATCAGATTTGAATAATTTTTTTGCTCTATCTATTGCTATTTGCTCAAGTTGATCTGTATTTTCTTGTCATCAATAATATCTTTTTCCTGGAAATCATTCAGAATATTTATTTGCAAAAACCGTGGCTTGTGCTTCTAAAACGGCTTTTGATTGGTAATTTTCACTTGCTATAAGCTCCATTCATTCTGACTGACGTTTTTGTTCAGCTAAAATCATTTCGTAAATTTGGGGATCAATGATTTTAATGAAATACATGAAGAAAAGTAGAAAGGTAAAAGCAGAAAGGTAAAAGTGGAAATACTAACAACTAAAGACTAACGACTAAAGACTAATTAAATTGTTTATACAAATTTAATTTATTCTATCAAGTTGTTATTCGAACCTAAAAAATCAGTTAAAAGTATTTATAATATATAAAAAATATAATAGCATTGAAAAAAATTTAATATATAAATTTAATCTCCAGATAATTCTTTAATCTGATCACGAACAACAGCGGCTTTTTCAAATTCTCGTAATTTAATTGCTTCATCAAGCTGTTTTTTGAGATCAGTCAGAATAATTTCTTTTTCTGCCTTCGTCATTTTTTTAATTTTTTTATATTTTCATCTGAACATTGAATCAAATTTTTGATTTAACACTTCATCAGTTTTCACTGACTCTAATTGCTTAACATTTGACTCTGCAATTTGTGGAGTGATATGATTCTTGGTATTAAAATTTTGTTGAATCTTGCGACGACGATAAGTTTCTCGTAAGGATTTTATCATCGCTTCAGTGAAACTATCTGCGTAAAGAATTACTTCAGAATTTGGATTTCTTGATGCACGTCAAATAATTTGAATCAAAGAAGTTGTAGATCTAAGAAATCATTGTTTATCAGAGTCTAAAATTGCAATAAATGTCACCTCTGGCAAATCTATCCCCTCTCTAAGTAAATTTACTCAAACTATAATATCAATCTGACCAGTGCGAAGTTTTTTGATAATTTCCCAACGATCAAGAGTGTTGATTTCACTGTGAAGATAAAAAGCTTTATATCATTTGGAAACAAGTAAATTTGTCACTTCTTCAGAGGATTTTTTTGTGAGAGTAAGAATTAAATTTTTTCATCATTTGGAAATATGCTCGTCAAGTTTATTTAAAAGATGTTCCAAAAAAGCTGATCAATTTTTTGGTTGGCTATCAGATTGCAAAAAATCTTTGAAATTAGGATATGTTTTTAACATCGATGTTTTAAATATAAAATAACTACTTATGATTATTTTGCCCTACTTTAACAAAATAAGAATTATTGAAATTATTATGTGGTTAAATTATTACAAAATTTATGATAAATAAAATCTGATTATTATCAATATAAATTTTTTTAATTGAATTAATTTATTAAAAAACTAAAAAGAAAGAATGTTAAAATGTAATTTTAAAAATTTTTAGTCTTTTAATTTTTTAATTTGATTTTTACTCCTGCGATACAGCAATATCTTGATGTAAAAAAACAATACGCTGACTGTATTTTGTTTTTTCGTATCGGTGATTTTTATGAAACTTTTTTTGAAGATGCAAAAATTTGTAGCAAAGCATTGGATATAATATTAACATCAAAAAACAAAAACTCTGAAAATTCTGTTCCTATGGCTGGGATACCACATCATAGTGCAGATAAATATATAACTAAACTTGTGAGTAAATGATATAAGATTGCTATTGCCGAACAAACAACAAATCCTGTCCCTTGAAAAATAGTCTCAAGAGAAGTTGTTTCGATTATCACGCCATGAACTTATATTCAAGAAGGAAACAAAAATTTTAGCTACATCGCAGGTATAACTTATGAAACCCATTCAGATTGATATTTTTATCATTTAGCTCGATGAGATTTTGGAGTTGGTGAATATTGGACAAAAAGTTTCAAAGCTATAGAAGATGTTCAAAAATTTTTGATGCTGATCAAACCAGTGGAAATTATTTTGGATTTAGATTTTGCGCAAAAAGATGAATTTACTTTTGTAATTCAACAAACGCTTCCAAGTCTGATTTCAATTTTTGATGTTCCAGTTGATCCAGAAAAATTTATTATGAATATCACTCACACTCAAACGTTGCAAAGTTTTGGAAAAGCTTTGGAAAATGGAAGAATGAAAGCATTGGCTTTGCTTTTTCATTATCTAACTCACACACAAAAAAAATGAATTTCAAACGTCATTAAAATTTGATTACATAGCCAAGAAAAATGATTGATACTTGATGATGTGACGATAAAAAATTTGGAAATATTTTCATCAAGTTATGATCAAAATGAAAAATATAGTCTGATTGGAGTTTTGGATAACACCAAAACCGTTTGATGATCAAGATTGCTAAGATATATAATTTCTAATCCAATAAATGATTTACAAATTTTACGTTGGAGATTGGATCAGATAGATTATTATTTTAAGGATTTGAAAATAAGCAGAGAAATACAGCACATTCTTTGACAAATTATGGACGTGCCAAAAATAATGAGCAGTTTGTTTTACAAAAAAATGACTCCTTTAAATTTTGTGAAACTTAGATCTACGTTAAATATATTACTTGAATGAAACGTGATAATTCAAGAATCAAATAGACTTTGATTGGAAGAAAAAACTTTGAAAATTATTCAGGATTATTTTTTATTTTTAAAAAAATTAATTAAATCTGATGAAAAAATATCGGAAGACTTGGATTATATTGCTGATGGATATGATAATGAAATTGATGAAATGAGAAAAATTGCTTATCACAGTGACAATCTGCTTTTGGAATATCAACAAGAGTTATTAAAAAAAACCTGAGTAGGAAATGTAAAAATAAAATATATTTTGAATCAATGATATTTTATAGAAGTGACTAACAAAGATATTCAATGATTTGAAAATGCACTTGAAAAGTTGAAAATTGATGTTGAGTGAAACGAAACCATGCAAAGCGTAGAAAAATTTAATTTATTACGTAGAAACACATTGAAATGAGCTCAAAGATACGTTTCTGGATATTTAGACAATATACAGCACAAATCTTTAGAAGCAAAAGATAAATTGATAAAGCTTGAAATGGAATTACTTTTGAAAGCGAAAGAAATGCTAACTGAAATAGCAACTGAAATGTCAGAATTTGCAAATAAAGTTTCGTGGCTTGATGTTTTTGTTTCTCAAGCAATTTTAGCTTACGAAAAAAAATATATTAAACCTGATTTAAATCAAAGTTATTGAATTCTGATTGAAAATTGAAGACATCCTGTAATTCAAGAATTTCTTCCAAAAGATCAACAATTTATACCAAATACTTTGAAAATGAGCGAGGTAAATAATTTGGATGAAATAAAAGTGAAGCGAAGCGAAATCCCGCAAAGCGGGAATGAAAGAAAAAAAATTGAAACTGATCATGAAGACGTTTGATTTTTGCATATCGTCACAGGTCCAAACATGTGAGGCAAATCAACATTTCTTAGACAGAATGCTTTAATTGTTTTGATGGCTCATGCAGGTTTGTTTGTCCCTGCAAGTAAATGTGAAATCTGATTGGTTGATGGAATTTTTGCTCGTATTGGAAGTTGAGATGTCATTGCAAAAAACCAATCTACTTTTTTGACCGAAATGATAGAAGTAGCAAATATTATAAACAACGCCACGAAAAAAAGTTTTGTCGTTTTTGATGAACTTGGACGTTGAACTTCTACCTACGATTGATTGGCCTTGACTAAATCAATATTAGAATATTTTGCAAAAAATATATGATGCAAAACTTTGATTGCGACACATTATCATGAACTTATTGGTTTAGAAAACGAAATTAATTGAGTTAAAAATTATTCTGTGAGTGTGTATGAAACAGAAAGAGAAGTTGTTTTTTTGAAAAAAATTGTGAAATGATGAGCAAGCAAAAGTTATGGTTTGGATGTGGCAAAATTAGCCGGAATCACAAAAGAAATTTTAGAAAAAGCAAAATATCATTTACAAGAGCTTGAGATAAAAAGTAAAGGATTGAAAGAAAACGATAATTTAAATAAATTATTTGCAAAACAAGAAATAAATTTAAAATCTGATCCAAAATTTGATAAAATTAAAGCTATGTTAAGTAGTTTTGATACC
The DNA here is from genome assembly GCA_041657585.1 of Candidatus Absconditabacterales bacterium. GTDB lineage: Bacteria > Patescibacteriota > Gracilibacteria > Absconditabacterales > Absconditicoccaceae > JBBABP01. The sequence continues at coordinate 11,221 of JBBABP010000011.1, forward strand.
GATAATATGACTCCCCTGCAAGCATTACAATTTTTGGCAAAAATTAAAGAAATTTTTGAAGAATAAAAAAACATACCTCAATATGAGATATGCTATTTTTTAAAAAACGTATTAATATAATTTTTTTTATTAACAATTTTCTCTTTTGCACTCTTTTATGTGTTCAAAATAATGCCTCAACTTAACTTCTTTTCCACAATTTTCACAAGTTACCATACGATAATTTCCTGTACAATCTTCAACATGATTGAAAAATTTAATTGTAATTATATTTTCGTGACAATTCGGACATTCGTAACAACATGGCACACAATGTTTCATACTATCATTTGTATGACAATCACAATGACATAAGTCAGATTTAAATTTATATTCTTCCTCTTTCATTTTTATTAAATTTTATTTTAATATAGTATAAATTATTTTTGTTAAATTTCAATAGCAACAATAACATATAAAAAAGACTTGACAATTAATAGCTAATGATTATATAAAGTGAAGTAAAATTTTATTTAATTTGTAATCTTTTTTAATGAGACAATTAAAAATAGTAAGATCAATTACGCCTCGTGAAAATACTTGTATTGAAAAATATTTAATAGAAGTTTCAAAATATTCTTTGATAAGTGTAGAAGAAGAAATTGATTTAGCAAAAAAAATAAAAGAATGAGATACTATTGCATTGCAAAAATTAATTAAAGCTAATCTTCGTTTTGTTATATCTGTTGCAAAACAATATCAAAATCAATGATTAAGTTTGCCTGATTTAATAAATGAGTGAAACCTCTGATTAATGAAAGCAACTAAAAAATTTGATGAAACAAGATGATTTAAATTTATTTCTTATGCTGTACGATGGATCAGACAATCCATATTAATGGCTATAAGTGAAAATTCAAGAATGATACGTCTACCACAAAATCAATTAAATCAAAAAAATGTTATTGATAAAGCCATAGCCGCACTTGAACAAAAACTTAATCGTGAGCCAAGTATTGATGAAATAAATAAACGAACTGGAATAAAAAAAGAAACAGTAAATAAACTTTTAAGAAATGTGCAAAAAACAACATCTTTAGATTTTCAAATTATTTCCGAAAAATCTGATGATTTTAATCTTTATGATAAAATACCTAATGTAATAGAAACAACTGATAATAATTTGAATATAGAATGATTTAAATATGAAATAGCAAAAATATTAAAAACACTTAGTAAAAACGAAGCTGAAATAATAAAATTATTTTTTGGATTAAATGGTTATTCTGAAATGTCACATCAAGAAATAGCAGAAAAATTATGAAAAAGCACAGAAAGAATAAGACAAATAAAAAATGAAGCTATAAAAAAAATGAAATACAAAAGTAAGCTTTTAAAAAAATACTTATGATAATTGTTTTTCACAGTAACAAATTAAGTTATTATAAATCATAACATAATTAATATTAAGCTTTTTGTTTTTTATTGTTTTGCCCATTCAGTATATTTTCTTTTTGTCGAATTATTTTGTTTATAAACATTCTTGTTTGAGAGGCATTACAAAATTCATCTGCCGTAAGAAGTAAAAATCATTTTAGTCACTGCATTATTGAGATTAGATTATAATCATTTTCCCAAATCTTTTGATTTATTTTTTCTTTTCAAACTTCATTTAATCATTTTTTTGAAATATAATAATATAAATTATCTTGTGTTTTTTGTAAATCACAATTTATATTGTGATCTAAACCACATATTTGGTCAGTATTTTTTTTATCCAAATATATAAGATATTCAGAAAGAGCATCTGCATTTTGTAAAATATTTTTTAATTTATAATAATGTAAATATTTCAAAAAATCTTGAACCTCTTGTTTCAAATATCAAGCAACATCTAAATTTTTGATATTATTTATAATTTTTCTGATTAAAATATCTTTTTTGGAATCCTTCATAATAAAATACAAAATATAAAATAATTCTTTAGAATTATTTTACCCTGCTTCAGCAGTGGTAAAATATAAATCAAATTATTACATAAAATATAATCTGATTTTATATTTAGCTTTTAGATAATTAACAAGATGAATATCATGAGTTATCAAAAGTATTGTATTGTTGCCAGTGGTATGTGCAGCAATCATTTCGTCAGCAATTTGCTGTGTATGTTCCCAATTAAGATTTCCGGTTGGTTCATCTGCAATTAAAAATTCAGGGTTATGAATTAATGCTCTCGCTATTCCAACTTTTTGTTTTTCTCCTGTACTTAAAAATTTAACAGGAATATTTGCATGTTTTTGTAAATCAAATTTTTTGATCATTTCTCTTGTTTTATTTTCTATTATTGTTTGTCATAATTTATAAAGTTTCAATGGATATTTAATATTTTCTTCAACTGTTAAATTATCAAATAATTTGTAATCTTGAAAAACTATTCATATTTTTTTTCTATAATTTTGCATTTCTAAATCAGAATATTTTGATATATCTTCTCTTTTATAAAAAATTGTTCTTGCTGGAGGCATAATCTGTCATATCATAAGTTTAATTAAAGATGATTTTCAGCTTCAAGATTTTCACATAATTACACAAAAATCATTCTTATATAAAGAAAAATTAAATTTATTAAATAAAATAAATGGAAGTTCTTTATATCACCAAGTGAGATTTTTAATATCTATTAATGTGGGCTGATTGGAATTTTCCATAAGAAGAACTAAGAAATAAATTACTAAGTGTTGAATGCTAAATGCTAAGTTTTAACTGCTAAGTCCTAAGTGTTGAATTTCTAACGACTAAAGACTAACAACTAAAGACTATGCCATTGATTTAATTATACTTTCAAAATAATATATTGCAAAAAAAATAAGCAAGAAAAACACATTTGAATTGACAAAAAATCTTATTATTACGTGGTCGTCTAAAAAAGCCAATAAAATGGTTGAAAGCGAGTTTAAAAAAGATAAGAATCAGTGACGAGTGACTCGTTACTAGTCACTAGTAACCCGCAACTATTAATTCATAACTTTTTAATTATTAATTATTACTTATGTTAGATACAAAAAAAATTATTATTGAATTAAACCAGTTAGAAAACGGCGATCAGCTTGAAAATTTTTTTCAAAAATATTTATGAAAAAAATGATTGTTAAATGATGAATTCAAAAAAATTGTAAGTTTATCAGATCAAGAAAAAAAAATTTTTGGTAAAACACTATCTGATACAAAAAATATTTTGACTAGTGAATATGAAAAAAAAGAGAATGAATTATCAATCAAAAATATTAATAAAAATTCAGAAAAAGATATCATAGATATCAGTATAGAAACTGACAATATTCAGCAATGAAACTTTTCTATAATATCAAAAGTCAGAAGAGAAATCGAAGAAATATATAAATCAATGTGATTTATAATAGATTATTGACATGAAATTGTGACTAAATATGAAAATTTTGAATCTGTAAATATTCCACTTACTCATCCTGCAACTGAATCTCACGACACAATTTATCTTAATGATAAAGATATGTTTGACGATAATTTGATATTAAGAACGCATAATTCTGCACATCAAGTTCAAGACATTCAAAAATATTGAATACCTTTGAAATTATGATCACCTTGAAGAGTTTACAGAGTAGAAAATATGGACGCCAGTCATGATATAATGTTTCAATACGCAGAATGAATTGTGATAGATAAAAATATTAGCATAGCAAACTTCAAAGATACTATGAAAAAATTACTTTCAGCAATATTATGAAAAAAAATTGAAATCAGAATGAGACCAAGTTATTTTCCATTTGTGGAACCATGATTTGAAATAGATGCACAATGCCCTATTTGTGATGGTAAATGATGTAGTTTATGTAAAAAATCATGATGGTTAGAACTTTTGGGTGCAGGAATGATACATCCAAATGTTTTGAAAAATGCTTGAGTAGATCCAAAAATATGGTCAGGATTTGCCTTTGGAATTTGACTTAGTAGATTGGCTGCAATTCGTTATTGAATCAAAGATATTAGATATTTCACAAATTGAGATTTAAGATTTATTAGAAGTTTTGCATAAAATTATATCCTAAAATAAATTTTTAACTTTCAAAAAAAATATCATGTTAAACAAAGAAATTGTTCTAAAAAATCTAAAAGACTTTAGATATAATCACATTGATGATTTGCCAAAAGAGAAAGTTACAATGGAAGATAAAAATTATTATAAATATAAATGTCGTTGAAATTTTATGATATGAGTAAAAGATCATATTTCTTGGTTAATTTCTAAAAACCTCCTCAATGAAGAATCCTCAATAAAAAAAGGTAATGAATTTGTAAATTATATAATGGAAAGAGATTTTGAAAGAAAAACAACAAAAGAAGAAATTAATATGGTAAACGATATTTTAGATAAAGTTATAAAAGATTTAGAAATTAAGAAAAAAAATTAAAGATAAATGTATAAAAAAAAGAAATTAATTGGAATTTTTTAAAGATTTAATAATGATATTGTTGTCTTTAATTTTAATTGTATGTCTTGTTTTTATAAAAAGTAGCCTATTAATAAGTATATTTATTATATTAAGTAAATTAATATTAATGGCTATAATTTGTTTAATGTTTTTTATACTTATTGTTGCTTTCATGTTTATTATATTTATTTTAGATTAATTTAAGATATAACAATTAGGATCTATATTAGATCCTTTTTTTTAATATTTTTGATTGTTTCCAATCATAAAGTGAAGTGCTGGAAAGATTACTTTGATTGACAAACCAATGGAAAAATAAAATGGCGGATATTTTTCCTAGACTTTTTTGCATACTTTTTTTGGCAATGAAAAAAAGTATGTCCAAGCGAAGTGTTTATTAATTCTAAAATTGCACATGAAAAAAAAATGAGACAATAATATGAAATATCGTTAGTGGTTAGATAATTTCGTTACTTCATATCAATCTTTGGTATCTTTAATTTCTCGTCATAAATTTTTAATTTCATTTCTAAGCTCGTCAGACAGTTGGAAATTTTTATTTTTTTTTGCAATTAAACGCTGCTCTACTAAATCACTAATTTCTTGTGGAATATTTTCTAGATTTTTGTTTTTTTCTTGAATTTCTTCAAAATCAAATAGTCAGATTTTTAATAATTTTTTTTCTAATCGATAAATAATTTGCATTATCTCTCAATTTGCATTTGCAAGTCATGTATTAATAATAGACAAAAGTTTTGGCGTGTTAAAATCATCACAAATAGCTTGGACAATTTCGTTAAAAAAATTTTTTGAATCTCTTGTTTGAAGTAATGTTTCTAAATCTAAATATGAAATATTCACAAATAAGTCCAATTTTTTAATTTTTAATTTTTCATTATTCATTTTTAATTTTCTTATCAAGTTTTCTCTAGCATTTTTTATTTGACCGATACCTTTTCGCGTAAAATCAAGAAAACTATTATATTGAGCAGTCAGAAACCAATATCTAATATCCAAATAATCATATCATTTTTCTAAAACTTCAGATGGATCTGCATTATTACCATCAGATTTTGACATTTTTTTTCAATTCATATTTACAAATTGATGATGTATTCGATATTTTACTCGTGGATTAACATCAAAAACAATTTCTGACTGTACAATTTCGTTAGTGTGATGAATTGGCAAAAGATCTACTCATCAATGATGAATATCAAATTGATGACCTAAATAATTACTCGACATCACACAACATTCACTATGCCAACCAGGAAATCAAATGCCTCGTGGAGAATCTCGTTCCATTTGTCTTTTTTGATCTTTTGGAGAAAATTTTCGTAATGCAAAATCAGTAGAATTTTTTTTTCATCACATATCTATCCTCTCACCTGCCTGAATTCACTCCAAAGCCTTTTTATAATTTGGTCCTAAAAGTTTTCAATAATCTGATATCTTTGAAGTATCAATATATATACCATCTTCTGGAACAATATAAGTATATCATTTTGATTCAATAATTTGAATAAATTTTATCTGATCTTTTATACTTTCTGTTGCCCTAGGCATATAATCAAAATCATCTATATTTAATCATTTAAAAAAAACTCTGAATATATTCTCATATTTCTTTGCCACATCTCGGACTGATGCTCATTCTAATCTAGCGCCTTTCTCCATTTTATCTTCTCAGTGATCTCAATCTCACACCATATGTCATACATCGGTAATATTCATAACGAATTTTGTTTTGTATCAAAGAATATTTTTGATAACGTTTCTTATCAGATCAGCAGTAAACGCCGCCCTTAAATTCCCAAAATGAGGCAAAGAATAAACAGTCGGTCAACAAGAATATATTCAGACAAAATCCTTTTTTGGTCATTTATAATTTGGATCTTCCATCAAAGGAATAAATTCTTCTTTTTGACGAGTAAGTGTGTTGTAAATTTTTAATTTCATTTAATTCTCAATTGTTAAAAGTAAATGCTTTTTTAATGTAACAAAAATAAGCTTGATGTCAAACAAAAATTGACTTGACTTTTGCGGACGAAGGATTACTTTTAAATATCAAACAATAAATTACATTATTATGTATGGAAAAAACTATTAACGCCATTAATAATGGCAAAGGAATAACGGATAAACAAATAGTTGTATATGGAATTATTTATATAATTGTGTGGGTAGGATTTTGTTTATTCACTTATCTAATAACACAATTCTAAACGCAATTGTAAATAATTCAAATCTTTTCAAATCTTTATAAAAAATTAGACCTTTTCCGATTATTATCGGGGAAGGTTTTTTTTACTTGAAATTTTGTGGTTAAACATTAAAAAATCCCTTAAGTGTTGTTTTAACACTGTTTTAGCAGACTTGCCCGCCTCTATGTTTGGTGGGATAGGAATTTAAATAAGAATTATTGAAATTCCTATGTGGTTAAAAAAAATCTGACTTTAAAATATTTTATATTTTAATCTTAATACTTAATGAAATTATTTTTTGAAGATATCGGCGTTAAAATTCCAGAAATATATTTGCCGAATAAAAATATTGATATGAAAAAACGATCTGTGGTTGCTTGTGATCAATATACATCTCAACCTGAATATTGGCAAGAAGTTGAAAAATTTTGTAAATGAAATCTATCTACTTTGAACATAGTTTTTCCTGAAATTTATTTGGAAGACAAAGATAAAGAAGAAAAAATTCAAAATATTCAAAAAAATATGAAAGAATATTTGGCAAAATGAATATTGGAAAATATATGACATTGTTTTGTTTATGTAGATAGAAAAACTTCTGAAGTTCAATCTAGAAAATGATTGATTGTTACACTTGATTTGGAAAAATACGATTATAACAAATGATCAAAAACTCTTATCAGAGCTACCGAATGAACTGTTTTAGATAGATTACCACCAAGAATAAAAATTAGAGAAAATGCATCGTTGGAATCTCCACATATTATGGTTTTGATTGATGATGAAGAATATACTGTAATCAATCCTCTGGAGAAAAACTTAGAAAAATTAGAAAAATTATATGACTTTGATTTGATGATGAATTGATGACATATCAGATGATATAAAATAAATGATGAAGAAATAATTGAAAATATAATTAACGCATTAGAAAAATTAAAAGAAAGAAGTAATTTGCTTTTTGCTGTATGAGACTGAAATCATTCTTTGGCTACTGCTAAAGCTATATGGGAAAATAAAAAAATCACATTGTCAGATAAAGAAAAAATAGATCATCCTGCAAGATTTGCTCTAGTTGAACTTGTAAATGTGCATGATGAATGATTGGAATTTCATCCAATACACAGGATACTTTTTAATGTTGATTATGACAAATTATTCGGCTCTATGTCAAATTTTTATAAAAAAATTTGATCTACTTTCGAGTTACATTTTGATGAAAGCGAAAAAGATGAACTAAAAGAATTAAAAAAATTAAATGATGTTCATTTTATAAAATTTGTAAATAATAAATGAACTTGATATATTAAAATCAAAAATCCAAAAGCTAATTTAGAAGTGGGAACATTACAAATATTTTTAGATGAATTTTTAAAAAATAATTCAGAAAGTAAAATTGATTATGTTCATGGCAAAAAAGTTGTTGATGAAATTTGAACTAAAGATTGAAATATTTGATTTTATTTGCCAGTAATGGATAAAAAAGATTTGTTTAGAACAGTAATTATTGATTGAGCATTACCAAGAAAAACTTTTTCTATGTGAGAAGCCGAAGAAAAAAGATTTTATTTAGAATGTAGAAAAATTATAGAATAAAATTTAATTGTATTAAAGTTTTATGTTGATATTCAATCTCAAATATTTATTAATAGCATTAATTTAATTAAAAATGTTTTAATAATTTAACAATGAGTAATAATAAAAAGAACAAAATCTGATTTAGATCTTGTCCTTTTATCTATTTAAGCATAAGACTTCACTACGCTTTATATTATACATATATTTTTTTATTTGTCAAATATATTTATTATATAAATTTTTAGGACTTTTAAAGCCAAGTTTAGTACATTAAATTTTTAAAATATTAAATTTTTTAATTTTTTATATAAAAAAACCAATTGATGCAAAAAGTTAAAAAACAATTACGAGATAGTTTTCAAGATGATATAAGTGAGCTAACTAAACCATTACAAGAATTATTAAAGCAATGATTTAATTCTTGAGAAATAAACGAAGAAGACGTAATAGCTGATATTGATGATATGGATTTGAATATAAAAATCATTGAAAAATTTTATGATCTTGCAGAAAAAATCTGAATAAAAATCATAACTATAGAAGAAATACTTGAAAAAGAAGCACAACAAATCAAAAAAGAAACTAAACTTGGTAAAATCGAATTATATGACAATTGATGACGCAACAATAATGTTCAATTCAAAGATTTCATAAAACTATATTTTAACGATATATCCAAAATTCCTCTTTTGACTGCAGAAGAAGAAAAAGATATTTCAAAACGCATAAAAAAATGAGACGAAGAAGCAAAAAAAAGACTAATTGAATCTAATCTCAGACTTGTAATTAGTATTGCTAAAAGATTTTTTTGATCTAGATTGAGTTTTTCTGATTTAATACAAGAATGAAATATTTGACTTATCAAAGCTATTGAAAAATTTGATCCAGACAAAGAATTTAAATTTTCTACTTATGCTACTCGATGGATCAAACAATCAATTACAAAAGCAATTGCAGATATGACAAAACATGTTAGAATACCAGTTCATTTGATAGATGAAATAAACTCATATAATAAAACATATCAATTATTATTCCAAAAATTATGAAGAGAACCAACATCAAAAGAAATATGACAAAAACTTGGTTTTCCAATAAAAAAAATTAAAAAATTAGAAGAAGTAATATTTGGGAATGTGTCTTTGGACAGAGAAGTTGGTGACGAATGAAGAGATACTTTAGCAGATTTAATTGAAGATTGAAACACATTAAGGCCTGATCAGTTTGCAGAAAAAAATACATTGAGAAACAATCTTGATATGATATTATCTATGCTTGATGATAGAGAAGCAAAAATCGTTAAAATGAGATATGGTATTGATTGACCTAGATATACATTAGAACAAGTTTGAGAAGAATTTGATGTTACTAGAGAAAGAGTAAGACAAATTGAACAAAAAGTTATTCAGAAATTAAAAGAACATACATGATTACAAAAAATACTTTGAATTGAAGATGATGTTGCTAAACTAGAATTTGGAAAAAAGAAAAAAAATAAAATAAAATCTAAAAAAAACGAAGATGATTTTGAAGAAGAATATGAAGAAAAAGAATATTTGAGTAGATTCGATGATGACTATGAATTATAAAAAAAGGTTACAAAGGTTTCAAAGCATCAAAGGCCTCAAAGGCCTCAAAGTAATAATAAAATAAAGAGATTTAATTTGAAACATCTGTAGCCCTTGTAGCCCCTGAAACATTTAAAAATTTTAAATTTTAAATTATATAATGACAAATCTGGATTCAAAAAATTATGATGCCTCTCATATCAAAGTATTGGAATGATTGGAACCAGTTAGACAAAGACCTTGAATGTATATATGATCAACTGATGAAAAATGATTACATCATTTAGTACAAGAAATAGTAGATAATGCTGTAGATGAAGCATTGGCTGGACATTGTAGCACCATTACAACTGTTTTGAATGAAGACTGATCTGTAACAATACATGATAATGGTAGATGAATTCCTGTAGATATACATACTAAAACTTGAAGATCAGCATTGGAAATGGTTTTCACTATGCTTCATGCTTGATGAAAATTTGATAAAGATACGTATAAAATTTCTTGATGATTGCACTGAGTTTGAGCCTCTGTTGTAAATGCACTTTCAGAACGGCTTGAAGTAACTGTTTATAAAGACTGAAAAAAATACAGACAAAAATATAAAAGATGAATACCTGAAAGTGAAGTGCAAGAAATATGAGAAAGCGATAAAATTTGAACAACAGTAAAATTTATGCCAGATCCGAAAATTTTCGAAACAACTGAATTTTCTCAATCAATAGAAATTGCTAGGATGAAACAGTCAGCTTATTTGACTCCTTGAGTAACATTTAATCTTGTAAATAAAAAAACTTGATTTAAACAAAGATTTTATTTTCAATGATGAATTAAAACTCGGCTCAAAAATTTAGTTTGAGAACAACAAAAATTATGATCATCTTGTCACATCAATCAAGAATGAGAAAATTGCCAAGCAGAAATAGCTTTCCAATTTGTAAACACGACTAATGATCATTTACTTTCATTTGCAAATAATATTCCAACAACTGATTGATGAAGTCATGTGTTGTGATTTAGGTCTGCATTGCTAAGTGCGATAAATGAAACAGCAAAAGTAAGAGACAAAATAGATAAAAAAATCTGAGAATTTCAATATTCTGATGTGACAGATTGACTGTATGCGATTATTTCTGTGAAAATTCCAGAACCACAATTTGAATGACAGACAAAATGAAAATTATGAAATAGTTATGTAAGAACTGAAGTAGAAAAGATAGTTTACAATTATCTCAAAGATTATTTTGTAAAAAATGAATGAGAGTTTGATAAAATATTTCAAAAAATTGAATTAGCCGCTAGAGCTAGATTAGCCGCCAAACTTGCTAAAGAAACAGTACTTAGAAAAAATATTTTAGCTTGATGAGTATTGCCAGGCAAATTAGCTGATTGTGCCCAAAAAGATAAAAAATGAACTGAACTTTACATAGTAGAGTGAGATTCTGCATGATGAAGTGCTAAACAAGGTCGTGACAGTAAATTCCAAGCGATACTCCCGCTTAGAGGTAAAATATTAAACACTGAACAAGCTGTAATACAAAAAATATTAGCAAATAATGAAGTAAAATCTTTGATAACAGCAATTTGAACTTGAGTAAAAGATAATTTTGATTTTGAATGATTAAGATATGAAAAAATTATAATAATGACTGATGCCGATGTTGATGGCGCCCATATTAGAACTTTATTGCTAACATTTTTTTTCAGATTTATGAGACCATTGATAGAACATGGCCATGTTTATGCTGCCTGTCCTCCTATATATAGATTTGCTCAATGAAAAAAAGAAACATTTATATACGATGAAGAACATACTCCAGAAATGTACTGATTTGAAAAAGATAAAACAGAAATTCAAAGATATAAAGGTTTATGAGAAATGAATGCAGAACAACTTTGGGAAACAACAATGAATCCTTTAAATAGAACAATAAAACAAATAAATATAGAAGATGCCGAAGAAGCAGATAGATTATTTAGAATATTAATGTGAGAAGACGTTCAATCTAGAAAACATTTTATTTTGACGCATGCAAAATCCGTAAAAGATATAGACATTTAATATTAATTAAAAAACTATATCACAAACACTAAAAAAGAGAAGCTGATTAAGTTTTAAAAATCAGCTTTTTTTGACTTATTCGAAATTTCAGAGTAAAATTGAATTGTTTAATTTATAATTAATCTAAATGACAAAAAAATGATTTAAAAGTTACTCCTTATTAAATAAAAAATCAAAAAAAACAAATATTATGAAATATCTTATAATATTTTTTTTAGGAGTTTCTATTAGTTTGTTTATAACGAAAGGTTTTGATATTTCTCCAAATATCAATAATGCTGTCCAATATATAAAAACAATTTTTGTTACTAGCTGATGAACAGATGATTCAACAAAATTAATATGACTTAATGATTCTTGAAAAATTTTTATCAATACTTGAATGTTAACTAATTGAACATCTCGAAATGATAAAGTTATATGAATTAATAGTTCTGGTTATTTGATTTATACAAGCATAGCGTGAAATACTGGTGCCACTTGAAATACTGGCGCTACTTGAAATACTGGTGCCACTTGAAATACTGGTGCCACTTGAAATACTGGTGCCACTTGAAATACTGGTGCCACTTGAAATACTGGTGCCACTTGAAATACTGGTGCCACTTGAAATACTG
>JBBABP010000012.1:0-22616 GCA_041657585.1 Candidatus Absconditabacterales bacterium
TGGTTTACTTGTAAACGGTGAGATATTGATGTTTATTCAGCTAATGCATGATGAAATTTTGTTCTTAATGCATGAACAAAAATGAATCTTAATATAAGAATAAATGATATTTTTACGCAAAAAACAGCAAGTAACAAAAAAATTGTATGTGTTTTAAATATAAAATGAATAAATGATGTAAATACATGAAATAATATTTGGATTGGGACATTTGATGTTTTGAATATTAGTAGATTCGATTTGGCAATGACTAATAGCATTTCTTCAATAAAATCTAATTTGGATTCAGCGGAACCAGTTCTTGGACCAGAATGAATTAAAAATTTTGTTTTTTCAAAAGTAATGAATGTTTTGGTGCCTTTGATAATTATAATTTGAATATTAACAGCAATACTCTGATTTTACAAACTTATGTTTGGTACTTGAGATGAAGAGACAAAAGCATGAAGTAAATATCTGATTTTTGGTGTAGTTGGAATTATAATTATAGTAAGTGCAAAATATCTTTGAACAAATATTTATGAACTTATATTGTGAAATAATAATTCATTTATGGCTATCAAATGATTTTCTGTTGCACAATGAATTTATGATAAACTAATTTTCCCTTTTATAAAATTTGCTATCTATATAATATTTGGAGTAATGTTTGTAATTTTATTGACTCGTGTAATTACTTTTGTTTTTGGGAAAGATGAAGATTCAAAGAAAAAAGCATCAACAATTATTTTGTGGAATATAATTGCTATGCTTATAATGATATGAGCCGAAAAAATTGTTGAAGTAATCTATTGAAATAAAGACAAAGTAGTAAAAGACATAAGCAATCTTTGAGAAGTTGGTACTTGAATTTTGGCAACAAAAAACATACCATTAGTGTATGATATTATAAATCGAATTTTGTGACTAACTACTTTTGTTATTCTTATAATTATCATAGCACAAACGATCCAGTTACTTTTAAAACCAGATAATGCAGAGCAAATCAAAAAAATGAAAAACAGTCTGATTTATATTTTCTTGGGAATTATAGTAATCGGTGCCTGATATTTAATTGTAAATTTCTTAATAGTTAATTAGAAAAAAGGGGAAAGGGAAAAGGAAAGAAAATCAAGGGACAAGGAATAAGGGACAAGGGACAAATTTAACTTTGTCCTTTCTACTTTCTACTTTCTACTTTCACCTTTCTACTTTCTACTTTCTACTTTCTACTTTCACCTTTCTACTTTCTACTTTCTACTTAAGCCGAAATATTTGAGGCTTTCTACTCTTCCAAAAATCCTCACGATTGAATATTCCATAATTTTTTGTAAATTCAGCTTTCTTGATTTAATAATTGAGCATGAGTTCATGTTTCTATAATTTTTCAGTTTTCCATTACTATTATTCTATCTACTTTCATAATTGTAGAAAGTCTATGTGCGATTATAATTGTTGTTTTATTTTTCATCACTTGATCCATAGCTTCTTGAATTAATTTTTCTGAATGAGAATCTAATGATGACGTAGCTTCATCAAGAACTAATATTTTTGTATTTTCAAGCATCGCTCTAGCTATTGCAACTCTTTGCCTTTCTCAACCAGAAAGTTTGATTCATCTTTCACCAACCAATGTATCGTATCAATATTTTAATTTCATTATAAATTCATGACATTTTGCCATTTTGGATGCACGTAAAATTTCTTCTTCGCTTGCATCAGGATTTCCATAAGCAATATTTTCTTTGATTGTTCTGTGAAATAAAACTGGATCTTGTGGTACCATAGAAATTGATTGTCTAAGACTGTCCTGAGTGAAATTGGAAATATCTTGTCAATCAATCAGAATTTTGCCACTTTGAATATCAAAAAATCTGAATAGCAATTTGATAATTGTTGTTTTTCATCATCAAGATGATCAAACTATGGCTAACTTTTCTTTTGGATGTATTTGAAGACTTAATCAATCGAATATTTTTTTGCCTACAGTATAAGCAAAATCAACATTTTGGAAATCAATTTTTCATTGAGAAACATTTATTTCAGAAGTTGTTTTGTCTACCACTTCATGTGGTTCATCTAATATCTCTATCATCTCTGCCGATTCACTAAATGATTGATAAACATATCTAAAAACATTTCAAATATTCCAAAGCTGGTCCATAAGCCTAAATATGTATATTTGCAACAAAACAAATAATCCAACTGTCACCAATCAATGATTTCGTAATTTGATTGCCATATAAAATATTGCAAATTCTAATGCCACCATCATCAATCAAGTAAATGTTCGTATCAATATTGCTCTTACAAATCTTATTTTATTTTTTTCTTTTCGTAAAGTAATTATTTTATCAAAAAATTTATATTCTCTAGGCAAACTAGCAAATGTTTTGATATTAAAATTATTTGTGATTGTGTCTGATAACGCTCAAGATATTTCAGAATCAAGTAAATTCGCCTGAATTTCGTAAGGATAATTTCGCTTATAAAGGAAATATTGAACTGTAATAAATATTATCATCCATACAAAAAATATTATGGAAAAATAAATATTTTGTAATCCAACAATTATAAGTACAAATATGGAATTAAAAACTATATTAGAAATATCATAAACAAAAATATCTGTCATTCTGTCATAAGCTCAGACTAATTTATTTATTTTTTTGATTAATGCTCAAGTAAAAGAATTTGAAAAAAATCTGTATGAATGCCTGTGAACATAATTAAAAGACTGTAAATATATTTTTTTTGAAATATTTAGATATATCAAAATCAATAAATAATCTGATATTCTGTATATAGCAACCGATAAAAGTTTAACCCACAAAATAATAAAAAGAATTGATATAGCATGCACAGTTATACTTGTTTTATCTCAATTGCTGTAAGACGACACAATATCAACAATTTTTTTGTAATATATAGCTGGGATTAATCATACAAAAGAAATTAATATTCTAGAAAAAAATAAAGGAATAAAATATTTTTTTTCCGTCATATATTTTTGCCGTAAATATTGCAAAATTCTTTTGATTCCAACTTTTTTTAAGCTGTCATGCTCTTGATTCATTTTTTGAATAATAATATAAGATAAAAAAATGCTACGGTTGCGTTCCGTAGCAGATGATAATAAGAAATAATTTTAATCTGATTAATAAAAAATTTATCCTAACTATCATCTACTAATGTAGTAATCACTGTAATAAAACTTTGTAAATCTTGCAATTTCATTGATTTTTACAAATAATTTAAATCTGTTTTATATTAGTTATACGAATAAGTAAATGATTTGTGACAAAAAGATAAGAACGTTACAAAGGCGTTGATATAAAACTAGTCATTGCGAGCGACTGAAATGAGCGTGGCAATCTTAAACGTTTAAATCAAGATTGCTTCGTCGCAAAAAGCTCCCTTGCCTACCGTAGGCAGGCTCGCAATTACAATGCTTATGTTTTTCAAATACTAATGCACTAACGTCCTATATTAAAGTTTTGCCTGTCATTTCTTTTGGGATGGCAATTCACATGATATCTAAAATTGTTGGCGCAATATCAGAAAGTCATCAATCAGATTTTATGTTTTGAACTTTTCAATCTTTGATATATCGAAATGGGACTAAATTCATGCTGTGTGCAGTTTTTGGATTTTCAGCAGTTCACATTTCTTCGCAATTTCCATGATCAGCAGTGATAAGTAAATTGAAATTATTTGATCAACAAAATGTAATAACATTTCAGATTATTTCATCTAATTTTTTTATTGATTGAATAACTGCATCCATTTTGCCTGTGTGTCAAACCATATCTCAATTTGCAAAATTAATAACAATGAAATCAAAATCTTTTGCATTTTGGACGAATTGATCATAAATTTCTTGAGCTGACATTTGTGGATCTAAATCGTATGTCGCAACTTTGTGTGATGGAACTAAAATATCTTTTTCTCAATCATAAACTATTTGCATATCTCAATTAAAAAATTTTGTGACATGAGCAAATTTTTCTGTTTCTGCTAAATGAAGCTGTCTTAAATCATTTTGAGATATTACTTGTCATAATGTATTTTTGATGATTTTTTCTTTTATCAAAACAGGTCAATCATATTCTTTATAAAATTTTGTCATAGTCGCAAAATAAATATTGTTTAATTTTTTGGTAATGAAATTTTTGTCCCAAGTAGAATAATTTTTGATTAAATCTGAATTTGAAGAAACCATAATTGCTTGTGTCATTTGTCTTGCTCTATCTGATCTGAAATTTAAATGAAAAATGGCATCATTATCTTCGATAACTTCTCAAGAAACAAAGCCAACTGGAAGTAAAAACTCATCAGTCAATCATTTTTCATAAGATTTTGCTATGTATTCACTTGGAGTATCGCTAGTTTGCATCTGACCGAATATAATTTCATCATAAGATTTTTGTATTCTTTCTCGATTGTTGTCTCTATCCATCCCGTAATATCTACCTGCTAAAGAAGATATATTAACATTTGGAAATTGTTGTAAATAAATTTCAAAATCTTTCATAAGATCTAACATAGAATTTGGCGACAAATCTCTTCAATCTCAAAATAAGTGCAAATAAACGTTAATTTCTTTTGGAATAATTTTTAATATTTTTTTTAAGTGAGAGTCCATAGCATGAACTCAACCAGGTCAGAAGAGTTGTAATAAATGTAAGTTAGATTTATTTTTTATACAATGATTGATTCATTGTTTAAATTCTGATAATTTTGCAAACGATCAATCATCCAACATATCATCTATTTCTACTAAATTTTGTTTGATAATTCTTCAAGATCAAATTGTCATATGCCCAACTTCAGAGTTTCAAATTTGTCAATCTGGCAAACCCACTGCTCTACCTGAAGCATGAAGTTTTGCATATTTTTGAGAAAATAAATTATTGAAATTTTCAGTATTTGCTAAAAAAATTCCATTTTCATCTTTTGTTGTTTGATTAATTCAAAATCAATCCAAAATAATTAATGCTACTTTGTTCATATAAAAAAGGTTCAAAGGTTAAAACAGTTACGAGTTACGCGTTACGAGTTACGAGTTACTCGTCACTAATTACAAATTCCTAGTTATTATTATATCTTTTTGATATGTTTTTGCAATTACAAAGACAAGTACAAAGACATGGTTAATTTTTTGACAAAAAGCAAAATTTGACTATAATTGATATGTAATTTATTCTTATAAAGAAAACATGATAAACAAAGAAAATAATCAAAAAGATGTTTCAAATCTGATTAATAATCCAGTTAAATACAGAGATTTTTTGTTAGATTTTATGATAAAAAATGACGCATCTGATATGTTTTTGACTGTCAATGAACCTCCTTGCGTGAGAGTTTATAATAATGTTTATAGGATTAAATGATTTCCGCCATTAAACTGAAATGATGTGAAGGAACTAATGAAAACTCTTGTTGAAAATAACGAAATGAAAACTTTTGATGAAAAATTGGAATTGGATATTTGACGATGATATGAAAAAAGGCGTTTTAGAATTAATATTTCCAGACAGCAAAAAAATGCGATGATAGTGATCAGATTATTTTCCAAAAATATTCCAACAATAGATGAATTAAAATTGCCTGAATTGTTTAAAGAATTGGTTAAGAAACACAGCTGAATAATTCTTGTTGCTTGACCAACAGGTTCTGGAAAATCTACAACTTTGGCGGCAATGATACAAGAAATAAATGAAACCCAACAAAAACATATAATTACAATTGAAGATCCGATTGAATATGTTTTTTCACCAAAAAAATCAGTAATAGAACAAAAACAATTATGAAGTGATGTTGTTAGTTTTGCTATGGCATTAAGGTCGGCGCTAAGACAGAATCCAAACGTAATTCTTTTTGGAGAAATGAGAGATCAAGATAGTGTCAAAAATGCAATTACTTTAGCTGAAACATGACATTTGGTGATATCAACAATTCATTCAAAATCGTGTGCACAAACAATAAATAAAATAATTGACAGTTTCGGATCTGAACAACAAAATCAGATTAGAATTCAGCTTTCAGATACTTTAATATGAATTATTTGTCAGAGATTGATGAGAAAGCAAGATTGAAAATGAATGGCTTTAGCGTTAGAAATAATGCTTAACAATACAGCTATAAGTAATTTGATAAGAAAAAATGAAACTAAACAAATAAATAATATAATGCAAGTAAATCAAAATATCTGAATGCAGACTTTGGAAAATAATTTGATTCAGCTTGTAGAAAAATGAGAGATTGATTTGACTACTGCTATGGCTGTTGCCAACGATCCAAAATGAATGATTGAAGAAATGAAATTAAGGAAAAAATAAACCCCACCCAACCTCCCCATTTCCCCGCAGCAAAAAGTGCGGGGCAGGCATGGAGAGGAGGAAAATTTTTTAATAGTTCTGGGGGTGGATATTATCCGCCTTTTATGAAATATATAATTTCCTTGTTAAAATAAACTTGACTTTGATTTACAAGTATTTATAAAATGAAGGTAAAAATAAATATTAACAAAATTTAAGGAGGATATAAAATGAAACCATTAAGTTTAAAACAATTAACTAAAATAAAAAAAGAATTATATGGCAATGATGATGAAAAAAACATCATTACTTATATTAACTATATGTTATTTCATCTTACTGGCGAAAAACCATTAGGAAAATATTTTGCGGCTGAATTTAAAATTGAAATAAAAGGCGAACTACTAAAAAGCATAGACAATGTTTTTAATCTTTACAGAAAGGAAGGTTGGATTGTTTGGTGTAGTAGAGTAAGTAATGATAAAGAGCTATTTATTCACTTTTCTAATGCGTAATTACTTTAATAAAGTCTGACTGTTTGGTTATTCGCCAGACAGTTTTTTTATATTTTAAATTTTAAATAAATTTTCATGATAAAAAAAATTTGAAATTGAAAAATATTTCGTTATAATATCACTTAATGAAATTTAGTGCCACTGTTTTAGTCGATAGCCGATAGTCGATAGTCCCCGCCAAAAACAGAGGCGGGCAAGTTTAGTTTTTAGTCGATAGTTTTTAGTCGATAGTCTTTAGAATATTTAGCACTTAGCACTTAGCACTTAGCATTTAGCACCTGCCTGCCGGTAGGCAGGAGCTATGAAAGCAATAAAAGAAATTTATGTTTATGGCTTTGTAGCTTTATGGCCCTAAAGCTTTTGTAGCTTTGAAACATTTATTTTGTTATTTTTTTTATGAACGATTTTGATCCAAAAAAGAATTATTATGAAATATTGGGATTGTCTGAAAATGCAAATCCTGATGAAATTAAAAAAGCATTTAGAAAATTTGCTGTCAAACATCATCCTGATAAATGAGGAGATAAAAAAAAGTTTCAAGAAATAAATGAAGCTTACCAAGTTTTGGGTGACGAGAAAAAAAAGCAACAATATGACGCTTATAGAAAAGGTTGATTTAGCTGATTTGATTGATGAGGTTGATTTTGATGATTTGATTTTGGTTGATGATGAGCTAATGTAGATTTTGGATGATTTGATCTTGATGATATTGTTTGAAATATTTTTTGATGAGGGTTTGGTTGATTTGGATGATGAGGCAGACAAAGAAAAACTTGATGAGATGATATCAAAATAGCAATAGATATTACTTTTGAGGAAGCTTTTTTGTGAACAGAAAAAAAAATCGCATATAATAGATTGAGTAAAGTTTCTTGAGCTGAAGAAAGAATATGCAGCGACTGTAATTGACACTGAAAAGTAGCAAAAAGGATGAACACTCCATTTGGAATAATGCAAAGCGAAAGTGTTTGTAATAAATGTTGATGAAGTGGTAGAATTTATTTCAAAGACTGAAAAGAATTGGTCGCTTGATGATTAGAAAAAATAAAAAACACAATAAGTGCAAAAATACCAGCCTGAATTGATGATTGATCTTTTATAAAATTTGCGTGAAAATGAAATGTATGATCTGCTTGAAATTCTGGTGATTTGTATATTAAAATTAACGTCTTGAAATCAAAAATTTTTGAAAGAAAATGAGAAAATCTTTATACAAAAGTAAATTTAAATATTTTTGATTTAGTTTTAGGTTGAGAAATAACTGTTGATCATCCGGAATGAAAGCTAAAAGTAAAAATTCCAAAATGAACTCAAATATGAGATATGATCAAAATATCTGGCAAATGATTTGGACATTGATGAATTTTCGCTAAAAAATGAGATATGTTTTTGATTCCAAAATTAGAAATACCAAAAAGATTGAGTAAAGAACAAGAGCAATTGTGGAGTCAATTAAAAAAAACACAGTAAAAAATTTTTTAGAGTAAAGTTGTAGGGGCGGATAATATCCGCCCTTTGTGAAATATATAGAAATATTTTAAATATTTATTTTCACAAAAAAATCTTTATTTTTGTTATTGCTTCGCAGACTGACTTTTTTTCATTGCGGCCCTCCTTTTCTTCAAAGCCTGCCTCCCTATAAACAGCGATTTTTAAATAATTAAAAAAAACAAAATCCCTCTGCCCCTGCCTACCGCAGGCAGGCTTCGGACTTCCCTGCCTGCCGGTAGGCAAGTCCCTTTACAAAAGGGAGACAGATTTATGTTTAAATTTTTTTCTTAAGAAATTTTTTTTAAATAACGGCGAGATTGTTTAGTGAAGTTGTTTCAAGTCAGATTGGAATCATTTGAATTAATTTTTCTATTAATTCACAAATCTGATTTATACGCCAACCAAAATTGTTGTGAAAAAAATTATTTTTGTGCATATTTTCTTTGAGATTATCTGATGTTTGTGCGAGAGAATCAATAATTTGGTTTGAAAAATCATTTTCTAATAATCAATTTGTCATGTTTTTTTTGATATCATTAAGATGATTTTGTAAGATTGCAATATTTGTGACTACTCTATCAACAAGCAAAGTATCAAGTTTTTCTTCGGTAAGTTTGACGCTAAAATTTCAAACGTTATCAATTGATGTATCTAGTAAACTTACTAATTCTTTACACACTCAATTAATTTTTTCTATCAATTTACTAATTGATGAAGCTGAATTAGAAGAGCTTAAACGATCAAAGTTGTTTTCCATTGCATTAAAAAATTATTTTATAAAACTTTATTAATTTTGTTATTAAAATTATATTCTGAATTTCAAAATAGTCAAAAAAAATTAACAATAATGAATAAAGTTTTTTGGTGAAAAATATGTTGATGTATGAAAGATATTTACAATCTGAAATTTTGATTATTTTTCGATAGCTTTTGGTTAGCAGGATGGAAGAACCTATCTTATCAATTTTGTAAAATTTATACGTTATTCTGTCTCCCTTTTATTCAAAGGGACTTGTCCTCCTCTTTCTTTGGTGGAGAAGTACGAACCCCGCAGTTGAGGGGTTTCCCCTACAGGACAAATAAAAGCTGATCTTAACGATCAGCCTTAATGCACAGTTCTTGAGAAAACGCAAAGAGAAACCATAATTATGATTGTTGTTATTATGATTCATATCATCTTTGTTGATTTCTATGTTGTTTCCATCTGACAACCAACAATTTGTTCGTTTATCAACATTGTTGAATTTCTTGTTGTTTGGATTTCGAAAACCAGGAAACATAAAAATAGCAACTTAATTTGTCATACTATCGTAACCAATAATATGATCTTTTACTCCTCCAATACAAATTAGAGAGTGCTATTGAATTAGGCATACAAAGTCATTATCTTAATGATAATGAACTATTGCAAAATTTATAATATAAAAATGGCAAAAATTTGCAAGGCAAATTTTTGCCACCGATTATTTTCGTCGTATTTACTTGTGCCTATCGGCCGATAAGCGGCCATTCTGGCCGGCCTAATTCTTGAGAAAACGCACAGAGAAACCACAACCATGATAGCTGTCATCATGAAACATATCACCTTTGCCGATACCTATGTAGTCTCCATCTGACAACCAACAATCCGTACGTTCATCAACATCGTAGAACTCCTCGTAGCTCTGACTCCGAAAACCAGAAAACACATTTTCTCAATCTTTTTGGAAATTATTTTCTAAGAATTTTTGATGATTTTCTTTTCATCATCTTATTTCTTCCATTTGTTTATAAGTTGGCAACTTACTTAAATCTACTTTGCCTTGTTCCGCTAAATTTTTGACTGCGTATCGATTGAATAACTGCTGTCATAAATATTTTTTTGGGATAACGTCTTTAGGTTCATTTATATATTCTCGTACAAAAGCATTTTCATTGCTTCATTTAATTTCTTTTTCAAGAACAGTTACTTTTTTTTCTACTCAATTTATTGCCATCGGTCTTTTTTCTTTTTTCCAACCTTGGTTTAATTTTTCTTCTAAAGTTAGATCTTTATCTATTTTGTAATTTTCTTTTTCTAGTCTTGGGGTTTTAATTTTCTCTACTGAGTCTCACATAATTAATTTTTTAACATCTGCTTCTGTTAATTCTGGATTTAGTTCTTGTAATGTTTTTGAAGCTTCTTGGAATTTTTTTTCATTTAATTTTTTTTCTTTGTATAGAGTTTTATATTTTTCTATCAAATCTTTATTTTCTTCTTTAAATTTTAGATTTAATTCTTGTTTTTTTGTCTTTTCTAACTTTTTTCTTTCTTCTTGCTCTTCTGGTTTATTAAAAATTTCTTTTATTGCATTTCTTTTTTTGTCCTTCTCATCAAACAAAGGTTTTAATTTTTCTTTTAAATTCTTTCTTGTTTCTTCATATTCTTTTAAATTTTCTTTTGCTGTTGTTGTCATTGTAATAATATAAATAGATAAAATAGAAAGGTAAAAGGATAAAGGATAAAGGTGAAAGGTAAAAATTTTTCGTCCCTTGTTCCTAGTTCCTTTTCACTAACTTAATTATATTCAGATTTTTTTGATTTTGCAAATTTTTATAGAAATAGAACAAAAAAAAACTATTCCTTTTGGTTTCTGTTTCTTATTATTGACATATATAATTATATGGTGGGTAATTGCAAGAGGAAAATCTCCCAATTTCGTGAGAGATTAAGTGGACATAGATAAAAAGATTGAAAATCTTATTTGTTAAAAAATAATTGAAATATTTTACTCGAACATTCTTTTGAGATCGGGATCTTTGATCATTTCTTGCGTTCGCATTGGGTCAAAAGTAATAGTGATATTTACTCAATATTTTGGCAATATTTCATTAATTGCATTTTTTATCATTTCCTGTAACATTTCTGCCATAGGACATGCTGGAGTAGTAAATGTAATTAACAAATTTATTTGCTTTTTTTTATTGTCTAAAGATATTTTATAAATTAATCATAAAGTGAAAATATCTATGATTGGAAATTCTGGATCATAGATTGTTTTTAATTTTTCTTCGATATTTTTTATTATACTAACCAGCTAATAAAATATTAAATAATAAAATTAACATTAATTATGCAAATCTTTACTATAAGCGTACCTGCGCGTCCCGCAACTGCGGGGTATTTTATTATCAGAAATTTTAGAAATGTCGTTCATCTTTTTGGCTATTGTCTGCAAATAAAGATATTTGTAAGATTGCAAATCAGATTAATAATAATATTCAAATTAATTTTCATCGATATCATAATAAAAGCAAAAGCACGTTGATCATTATATAAATTCAAAATAATAATGATAATTTATAGCTGTCTTTAACGATACGTTCGTTATCTGTATTGCGAAATATTTTTTGTATTCAAATAAAAAGATAAAAACTGATTCACCAAGCAAATATGAAAGTTCACAAAAGTCACAATCCAATTCATATTACAGGATCTTCATAAACATTGATTAATGTATAATCTATAATAATTATAATCAATCAAAGAATTGCTTTAGCTATTGATGCTATATGATAAAGTTTCATAACAAGACGGAAGGTTAAAGGGACAAGGGACAAGGCGAAAGGAACAAATAATTTTTTACCTTTCTACTTTCACCTTTTACCTTTATACTGAATTATTAATTATTTTTAGTTGTCTACGTTTGTTTCTTCTTCTAAATTATCTTTTTCGTTAGATTGTTCTGATGAAATTTCTCATGGAGATGAAATATAAAATCCATTATTTCAAAGTTCATAAAAAAGTTTGTAATAAATTTTTTCCCAAATCCCTGATCAAAATGGCATCAATGTATATCAAATTATTGATGGCAAAAGCATATAAAGATATGTTTGCAACTGCAAAGAAGAAGTATTTGAATTTTTGTAAATCATTGTATAAAGAAATAAACTTAATGCAAATCAAAATACGTTTCCTATAAGCATAGATCAAGAATAATTTGGATTTGTTGAAAATTCAATTTGACAAGATGAAATAAAAATAGCAAACAAAACATGAAATCATAATATTAAAAATAATGTTTTGATATCAGAATTGAATAAAAGATATAATGGAGTCATAATAAAAAATAAAAGTCAGTTTGTCAAAAGCAGTAATCAAAACATTTTTGCTGAATCATAATATTTTTTGTTGTAGAATAAATTGTAAATTCCAGCTACACATAAATTTCAAATAAAAGTTGATATAAATCAAATGAACAATAAAATCAAAGGCAATAATGGATTTGGTTTTACAAAATCATTTGCCTGTTGTCATAATGCTTCTGTGAACATACTTCACATAAAAGATAAACTAACAAAAAGCAATGCGGCTATAATTCATCATATAAACAATCAAATTAAGATTTTTGCGAACAGTTGTCGTCAATTTAAATTTGATGGTTCGTTAAATTCATTGTTTGGATTGAACATTATAATTAAATTAAAAAATTAAAAGACTAAAATATTAAAAAATTAAAGATGAAAGATCAAAGACTATAGACTAACGACTAAAGACTAAAGACTATTTTGTGCATTTTATATTTTTGACTGCGGTTATAAAATTTGAATTTTCAGATTTATTTGATGTTTGGAATGATATAATATATAAATAATTATCTTTGAAAAAAAAGCTTTGAGTAAAATAATTTTTTAAGTCAGATTGATTTATTTGGAAATTAAAAAATAATCAAGTAATTATAATATTATCGCATTTGAATTTTAGTGATTTATATTTTTGCATAGTAGTACCTGTGATAGTCGCTGAGATTAAATCAATATTGTTGTTTAATGTTTGTTTCAAAGAATCGTTTTGTTGAATATTATTTTTGCTCACAAGAATTGAACTTACTCATGTGCCAATTGAATCTGATTTGGCCGCATAAATTAAATTAATATCTAAATCTGATTCTAATTTTGCAAATTCTAATGGAAGATAATTTTTTGCCGTGTTGAATTTTAAAATAAAGTCATCAAATTTTATATTTAAAATATTTTTTGATTTACATCAAGATAAAATTAAAAATCAAGGTAAAATTAAAAATATTAAAACAAAATAAATAATCAGATTTTTTTTTGCCATTTATTTGGACACAAGCATATAAATTATGGCTAATATTACTCATATAATAATTCAAATCAAAAAAGAATTTATATAAATTTTGTGTTTGTCTGGATGCTCATCATCATATCAAAGTCTAATACGAGAAATAATATATCATATCATAATACCACAAAAAATTAAATATCATGGCATCAAAAATTGTTTTATAACATCATAATATTGTGAATTGAGAATAATTTCTCATCTAAGAAAAAATATTCAAACTATCACAGTTAAAAAGAAAAAAATACCCTTTAATATTTCAAAAAATATTCACATAACTTTAATAATTAAAAAATTAAAAAACTAAAATATTAAAAAATTGAATTTGTAATTTGTAATTCGTAATTACCAATATTCCAATTACCAATTACTTCTTTCAGCTTCAAGCTTTCTGCTTTAAGCTTTTATTTTTTCGTTCATGTTGAAGAATTTTGGACTACTTCATCTATTACTTTTTCAATTAAATCAATATCATCTTCCGTAAGTCATGTTGCATTTTTTGATTTTATTTTAGTTTCTTCAATCAATGCATCAACCTTTTTGTTTAATTCTTCTTTTGAGATCTGAACCACTCAATCGTTTGTTTGTACTCATTCGTATCAAGATTGAATATCGGAATTTTGGATTTGATCAATTGGATTGTCGTATTGATTTCAAGTATAAAGTAAATCTTGAGAAACATTTTTTATCTTTGTCCCACATCAAGCAAGAACAAGAAAAGCGAAAAGTCACAAAATTAGGAAGTTTTTTTTCATTTTGTTAGGAATAATTTAAAATTAATATTTTTGTGATTTTAAGTTTTTTCGTTTCAAAATCAAACAAAAATAAGCATTCAGTTTATTTCTGCTTCGCAGACTCAGGACTTCCGTCCAGAGTTAAAATAGGTCGTGACTTCGTCACTTCATAAGTGATAAACTTGTAAGCAAAACGCATTGAAATTTGAAATGGAAATAATAAAATAAAAGGGAACCAGGAATTAGGAATCTGGAATTAGAAAAATTTTAATTCTGATTTTGTTATGGTTGGTGATTGATTATTTTTAATAACTAATTCCCAATTTCAAGTTCCCAATTACCAAAAATTTTTATTTAAAAATTTTTATTAATGTCCTTATTACAAAAACTAACTGAAGACTACAAACAAGCAATGAGAGATAAAAATGAGATCAAAAAATCTGCTTTAAATTTTGTTTTATCACAAATTAAATATAAAAAAATTGAGCTACAAAAAGAGCCTGAAGATGAAGATGTTGTTGGCGTGATAAAAAAAGAATTAAAAACGATAGCAGAAACAATCTGATTTTTGGAAAAAGCAAACAAGCTTGAAGATTTGGAAATTGAAAAACAGAAAAAGGAATTTTTGACTTCGTATTTGCCTGAAGTTTTGGACAAAGAAAAGACTAAAGAAATAATTGAAAATATAATAAAAAAACTTTGAATAAGTGATTTGAAAACTCAAAGATGAATGATGATGAAAGAAATTATGGCTGAATATAAATGAAAAATAGACGGTGGGCTTGTAAATGAAATTGTGAATGAAATGATAAGTAAATAGTGACGAGTGCCGAGTGGCGCGTAACTAGTAACTAGTCACTCGTAATTGATTTTAATCTTTTAATTTAATTTTTTTATTCTATGAAAAAATTATTATACTGAATTATAATGTTGTTTGGAGTGTTCACATTTTTTGGCGTTAATAATTTTTCTTTCGCTGCAAATTGACAACAATGCAAAGCAAAAACAGGTGTTTTAAATCATTACTATACGTGCCAATATAAAGACAAAGTACCAAGTTCTTGTTTGGCTTGAACTCAAAGTTGCCTAAAAAAAGAAGATTGTAATTGAACAACAATGTGTTGTATTTGTGATCCTGATCCAACAATAACGCCACCTACTCCTCCTACTATACAAACATGAAACTGCAATAGTAACAATGACTGTCGAGATGATGAAGAATGTGTTTCTTATTTTTGTCAAAAAAAAACTACTCCTGCTAATACTGTTCCTTGAAATAATAACACATCTTCATTATGTTGAGGTAAGACATGTGATGGAACAACTCATTCATGCGTACAAGATAAATGCGTTTGCGATCCAAACATAACTGGTAATTGTTGTGGAATAAAATTAAATACCAATGTCCCTTTTATTGGTAATTGCATAGAACTTAGTTCACAAAATCCTAAATCAAATATCAATGAATCTACTGCCTTTCCTATTTTGATGTGATGACTAACAAAAATATTGATAACTGTAATTTTGGTAGTTTGTTTTGGCGTGATAATAGTTGGTTGAGTAATGATAAGCACTTGATGAGCATCACAAGAAAATGTAACACAATGAAGAAAATTAATAATGTGAGTTGTGAAAGCGATAGCGATTTTGTGAGCTATCGGTGTAATTTTGCGTCTTATCAATCCAAACTTTTTTGGATAGTAATATTTTATTTTTAACCCTGCTGAAACACAGGGTAAAATATTAAAGAAATATTTTATCTTTTAATTATATAAAAATGGTAAAAATTGAATTTAATGGGAATGGCTATTTGATCGAACACAAATTGTTGTACTGATTTTCAGAGCCGAATGTAAAATTAATTAATCTGGCTTTAGAACCTTGAGAAGATATGCGTTATCAAAAGTTAGATTATCAATTGGTTGATTATCCTGGCGAATATGATATTGATGATATCACTATCAATTGTTTTTTGTGAATAAATCATAAATTAAATTATGTGATAGATTATAACAACAAAAAAATCTGAATTATACAATCACCTGAAGTGCTTGAAATTGATGAGGTTGGTGATGTAAAATATTGGCTTTACTCTGATGATAATATTTCAAACAAAATAGATCAAATGGAATTGGAATGAGAAAAACAGAAACTAACAAGTGAATAGTTACGAGTTAATAGTGACGAGTTAATAGTGAAGAGTTACGAGTGAAGAGTTACGAGTAACGTGTCATTGCGAGCCTGCCTGCGGTAGGCAGGGAGTTTTTTTTGCGACGAAGCAATCTTGTTTCAAACGTTTAAGATTGCTTTGCTCCTTTCAGTCGCTCGCAATGACAAACAATTTTTTAATGTTTTAATTTTTTAGTTTTTTAATTATTATAGTGTTAACGACTCTCGATCATTTGGAAAAAAACGCAAACAAAAACAAACAGAAAAAAAATTTTTTTGATTTTTTGAAAGAAATCAGAATTATTTTTATTTTTTTTGTAATTGTGACTGTAGCTGTTCTTGTATTTACAAATGCAGATTTGTTTTTTGGAAATATTGTTTCTTCGTTTAAATCTGGCACAAATAAAATTAAAAGCATCAAAAAATCTGATATATACCAAAATAATAATATTGCTTGAATTATGGATTCAAATGATGAAGCATTACAAAAAGTTAAAGATATAATTAAAAAATATCAAAGCTGAGCCAGTCAAACAAATCCAGTTGCTGAATCTCTTGAAAGTAAATTAAAAGCAAAATTAAAAGATTATCCATTCAAATTCAATACATTACCACCAACAAATAGAATTATTATTTCATCTTTGTGATTGGATATACCTTTGGTTGTAAGTACATCTAAAGAAATTGCTGATTTTGCAAAATGAAATTTTGATGAAGAATTGACAAGATGAGTTGTAAAATATCCCACAACTCCAGATCCTGGCAAAACATGAAATGTTTTGCTATTTGGTCATACAAGTCAAGAATGGCGGAAAAAAAATTCTTATTGAACAATTTTTGCAAAAATTCCAGATCTTCAAAACTGAGATAATATTCAAATTATTTGGGAATGAAATTTGTATGAATATACAGTAATAGATAGAATTATCGTCGCTCCAAAATATGTGAATTGAGAATATATGAAGTACCAATCTGGGCAATTTTTGACTTTGATGTGATGCTATCCATTATGAACAGATAAAAATAGACTTATGATTTTCGCAAAATTGAAGGAGTAAATAAAAAATGCTTCAAAGGCTACAAAGGCTACAAAGGTTTCAAGTATCCTTTGAATTAAAGGAGAACAAATATGAATCGGTCTTGCAAGAATTGCGAGATTTTTTTTGTTTGAGATTTTTTTAGTGACAACTTAACATACTAAGCAATAAAAATCTAAAATGTCATCTGTTTTCGAGAGAAATTTGGCATTTTTTTTGATTAAATGAAGTTTTGCAAGTATAATTAAATTGTATTTATTATTTATGCTTAGTGATGATAAAAAAAGAAATATTTATGAATTTAACTTATGAAGAAAAAAAGCAAGCATTGATTGAT
The DNA here is from genome assembly GCA_041657585.1 of Candidatus Absconditabacterales bacterium. Taxonomy (GTDB): domain Bacteria; phylum Patescibacteriota; class Gracilibacteria; order Absconditabacterales; family Absconditicoccaceae; genus JBBABP01. The sequence continues at coordinate 17,687 of JBBABP010000012.1, forward strand.
ATTTTTGGACAAATAAAAGATGAAGAAATTGATTTCGATGACGTGATTTTTTTGTTGAACGCTTCAAGTAAAATTAAAGATGACACATTAAATCAGATTTATAATAATTTATTTGATTTGTTGCAAAATGCAAAAAATATAAGCCAAAAAATATATTTAGGAAAATTAAAAAATATAGAGAAAAAAATCCAAGAAGATGTAGAAAAAGATTCTAAAGAGGCAGATAGTTTATTAAATAATATTTAATTATGTGAGGCACAAATCTAAATCCAAATCAAGAATTGGAAAAAATGAAAGATACATTATGAAACAAAAAACTTGATAAACAAGAAATAGATTTTCTCAAATCAAAAAAAGAATTAATATTAAAATTAAACATCGAAACAGAAAAAAAATTATTAGATGATATCAAAGAAACGAATAAAATTAGTTTTGAAAAAGATACTAAAACAAGACAGATTTTAAATTGATTTTGGATGAATCCAGATAATTTCGTTAAACAACTATGAATAAGTAATGAACTAACTAAAATAAAAAGCTTTATATCACATTTAGATAAAAAATGATGAAATGATTCAATTTTTTACAAACAAATTTTTTGTGTGTCTTTATTGTTAAAAAAAGCATGATATAATAAAGTTTTAAAAATCTGAGGATTGAACACTTATGACTTTGACTTCAACAGATACAGTGAAAATCCTAAATCATTTTTATTTGACACTGAATTTGTTAAAGCATTACATTCGTTTCAATCAAAATATTCATCTGCAGCATCTACAAAATGATGGTCTGAAGCAGATTGTATTGTCGGATATAGAACTATTCAACAATTGTGTAGTGAAATTTGAGTTAGTCCAACTGTTTGAGGAGTCGAAATAGATTCTAAATTTTCTCAATCAAATTTTACAGCAAAAGAAAAATATAATTTCGCAAGTGAAGCTCAGACACAAATTGATAAGATAATGGCTGACAAATCAATAAGCAATGTTCAAAAAGTCAGAAATATGGTAGAAATTTGCAAAAGAACAACAACAAAAGGAAGTGATGGAATGGATAAAAGATATGCGGCCGTTGTTTATATGATAGGCAATATCCAAATTCTTTTACCAAATATCCAAGAAGCAGAAAAACAGGAAATTATAAATATACTTTCAGATAGTAATATTTCAGAAGAAATAAAAAAATATTGGAACTCTTCTAATAATTGAAAAAATGATAAATGAGATAAAATGATAAATAAATCAGACGATTTTTTAAAAGATTTAGAAAAATGAATTGAACAAAAAAATGAAAATTTGAAAAAATTTGGAATAATTTATTGATTATGTGAAACATGGGCTGAATATTATAACAAAGAAGAATGAAATGATGATTGAGATATAATAAATAAGAAAAAAATAGAAAATGCTTTAAACGTTATTCGAAGTTTTCAAAGTAGAAATGATAAAATTTCACAGAAAGAAATACAAAAACAATTAGATAATGTTTTTATATCTACAATGAGCGATAATTTTATTACTCTTGGTGCAAATGAAGTGCAAAAAAAGAAACTAAATACAGTTAAAATAAATTTATTATGATTTGCAGAATCTACAGAATTATGGAAAGATGAAACTAAAATTTTAAAGCTTAGATGAGATGTTTTATGAGAGTATAGAGAAATAGATGGAAAATTTGATTCCATAGTTTCTAAATTTGATGGTTATAGTTGATGAGAAGTAATAATATCAGAAATAGAAAAACAAGAAAAAAATCAAAAATTAAGTTCATTGACTATTGATACCAAATGAGTTTCTATTGAAAATTGATTTAATGAATATTCAAAATTCAACACAGATATAAACAAAGTAAACACAATATTTTCAAAATTAGATAACTCACCTCCTGATCCAGATACATTAAAAAAAATGGAAGAAATTATGTGATTATTAGATGCAAAGCTTCTTGTTTATGTAGATTGAGAATTGCGTGTGGGCAAAGCAGTTATAGATAAATTTAAGGAACTGTTTTGATTCTCATTGTCTATTAAACAACGGAATGCGTTATACAGAACAGTATCAGAAATTCAAAAAAATAAAGAAAAAATAAAACAAGAAGCGATAATAAATTTTAAAAAAAATCTTGAACTTTCAAATACAGAATTAAATGCAAATATTATTCGATACAAAAACGAAATAGAGTATTTGAAAAAAACTAATTTATCAGATCCAAAAATACAAGAGTATGAACAATATATTTCACAAATGGACACTGCAATAAAAAATAATGAAAATTGAATAAATTGAAGTGATTATCAAACAATTGATGATTCCAATAACACATTATCAACAACCATAGATAAACAGTCAGAATTGTTGTCTAAAAACATGAGTACATATATGTTTATCAAGGCACTTGAAAAATCTGCAACATGTGCTGTAATAGAAAAAAATGAAGAAGCTATAAATAAATTAAAAAATAAAAAAAATAAAACAGCATGAGAATCAATTATAGATCTTTATTCAAACATTAAATGAATATGAAGTTATTGGTCAGATGAAACTTATAATACCGTATTGGAAGTGACAAAAGAAATTATAATTCAGGTTGCTATTTGTGCTATTTCTGCTTGAGTTGGTTGATTAATTGTGAAATGAGCAATGGCTTGAGCAAAATGGGCTTTGAGAATATGAAAAACAGTTAAATGAATAAATATGGCAAATAAATTATGAAGATATGCTGAAATATCAAGCAAATGAATAATTTGAATAGGCAAAACTCGAAAAACATTAGACACTACACAAAAAGCATGAGCAATTATAGTTTGAACAATTGATGCAATTTGACAATGAGTAGCTTTTCATATATCTTCCACTATTTTGAATAACGCCATTCAATGAGTGGATGTTGCTTCATGATTGGCATTAAACAATAAACAAAATATTAGATGATACTTACAAAGTATAGCATTTTTGTGAGTCATTAAAGAGGTTGGTAGTATTTTTAATTGATTGATACCAAAAGAAATAAATGCAGATAATATAAATTCTGTAATAAATACATCTGTCAACACAGCATGAAAAACTTTTAAATTTAACCCTAGTGAAATAGTAAAAAGTTTCTGAATGTCATTTTGACCAGAACTTTGATCTATGTTTATAGCCGATCAAATAATAAGTTTGGCATTTGATCAAAAGTGGAAAGTAATGACAATCAAAGATATGACTCAAATGATAGGTTTGGTTATATGACTTAGGCTTACTCATAGTGTCAATCCATTAAATAAATTAAATCAGAAATTAGATAACTATATTATCACAGATTTTACTAGATGATCTGATTGAAATATATCAAGCATTGAAATTGAATCATGATGAAAAAAAATATTAATTTCACAAGAAAAAATAGATGAAATAGCCAAAAAATCTAAAGATAATCAGCAAGCAGTTAAAGATTATCAAAGCTGAAAGAAAAAAACAAATGATTGAAAAGTTGACGCAGAAAATAAAGATAAAAAAATTGAAATAGCAATGGAAAATGCAAAAAAATTATGACCAGATAAAGTTGTTGTAATTGAAAATAATGGAAATGTTATTATAAAAGAAAAAAATAAAATTCCAGATTCTGATACGCCTATTGAAGTCAGATTTCAAAACTGAGATATTGAAAGATGACCAAGAAAAAATGGAAAACTAGAATGAGATAATTGTTATCAATATATGAAATCAGATTTAGTAGAAAAGAAATGAACTTTTATAGACTGAGAATTAAATTGACAAGGTAAAATAACATATTTGAACGAAAAATGAAGTGGATACTATAATAATGAATGAAAGCGACACATTAAAGAATGAAATTTTGTTGATTGAGTATTAAATTGACAATGAAAAAAAACAGACTTTAACAAAAATTGAAAGATTAGGCGCGAGGAAATATGAATTTTTAATGATTGAATATTAGTAGAATGAGAGATTAAATATAGAAATAAAGTTGACGACTTGATGCTAGGGAAAAAAATAAAAAGAAAAGAATCTACTAAAATAATTAACATGGCGGACAAGGATTATAATAAAATTTCAAAGCTACAAGATGCACTCAAAAATTGAAAAATAAAAATTGAAATTGAAATTTGAGAAACCAAACAGAAAAGAATCGAAAGAGCAATGAAAAAAGCCAAAGAATTATGAGAAAACATTGTTGTGATCGTAAAGAATGAGGAGGTTTTAATAATGAATAGAAATGAAATTCCAAACAAATCCGAAACGCCTATTGAAGTCAGATTCCAAAATTGAGATATTGAAAGATGACCAAGAAAAAATGGAAAACTAGAATGAGATAATTGTTATAAATACGATATCGGGAGGAATATCATTGAATGAACTTTTGAAAATTGAGCATTAAATTGACAATGAAAAGAAACAAGGTTGAATGAAAATTGAAAAATTTGGCTTGAAAAAGAATGAAATTTTAAAAATTGAGAATTAAATTGACAATGAAAAGAAACAAGTTTGAATGAAAATTGAAAAATTTGGTATAAACAAGAATGAACTTTTGAAAATTGAGCATTAAATTGACAATGAAAAGAAACAAGTTTGAATGAAAATTGAAAGATTTGGCTTGAGAAAGAATGAACTTTTAAAGATTGAAAATTAAATTGACAAGGCAAGAAAACAAATATATATTGAAGGGTTGAAGAATGAAATTTTGTTAATTGAAAATTAAATTGACAAGGCAAAATAACATATTTGAACGAAAAATGAAATATTAAATCTGAGCAAGAATGATATTTTGAAAATTGAATATTAAAAACAAATAATAACGATATTAAAAAAACTAAAGCTGACGCAGAAGCTAAAGCTGACGCAGAAGCTAAAAATAAAGCTGACGCAGAAGCTAAAAATAAAGCTGACGCAGAAGCTAAAAATAAAGCTGACGCAGAAGCTAAAAATAA
>JBBABP010000013.1:0-20755 GCA_041657585.1 Candidatus Absconditabacterales bacterium
ATTTCAAAATCCCAATTGTTTTTTGCCTGCTAAGGTGTGAGTTTTTTCTATAAGGGTTTTTACTAGTCATGATATAGTTATAATGATTATTTAAATCACTTCAACTACTCTAGACCCAAAAATAATTTAACTTGATAAAAAATCAGAAATTTGTAAAAGGAAATTGACGATTTTTTATAAATTAAAACAAAAAATTTATGCAAACAGTTTTTTCATGACAATTACAAAATTATGTTTGACAAGAAGTTACTCTTCGTTGACGATTACATACCGTTCGTCTTGTAGGTGCAGGATTGGCATTTTTAATTCTTAGAGATAGGCAGTGATTAGCCCAAATAGTTATCGATGATCCAGAAGAAATAAAAAAATTAGATTGATGTTTGATGTGAACAATTTTATATGCTACTGGAATTGTAGCTCAAATGCAGAAATGAAAATTTTTGTTTGAATTGCAAAAATGAACTTTGAATGTGGTCAGAAAAATTATTTTTCCTAGTCCTATTGATATTTCAAAAGATACGATCAATGCGGATATGGAAACAATACATGAAAATAAAGTAGTAGCACTTAGGCATCCAAGACAGATGAAAATTTTCAAAATAGCAACGATGGTAGAAAAAATAATGAGAAGATTTTTTGATGAAAATGATTTTACTCAAATTAATTCTCCAAAAATAATCTGATTCCCAACTGAAGGATGAGCAGAAGTTTTTCAAGTTGATTATTTCGGCAAAAAGGTTTATCTTGCTCAAAGTCCACAATTTTATAAACAAATAATGGTGCCAGTTTTTGAAAGAGTTTATGAAATTGGTAGAGCATACAGAGCAGAAAAAAGCAATACAAACAGGCATATGTCTGAGATTTTGATGTTGGATATGGAAATGTGATTTATTGATAGTTTCGATGATATAATAAATATGACTGAAAAGTTTGTTAATTATACGATTGAGCAAATATGGCAAGAATGAGAAAAGATTTTAACTGAATTATGAGCGACTAAGCCTTTGGTGAAAGAAAAATATCCACGTATTTCAGTCAAAGATTTACATCAACTTATGAAAAAAGAAACTTGACAAGATTTTACTGATTTACTAGATTTGACGTCGGCAGAAGAAAAATTTATTTGTGAATATTCGGCAAAAAATTGGTGATCAGATTTTGTAATTGTCGATCAATTTCCATGGTCAGATGCAAAATTTTATCATCATCAAAATATCAAAAATCCTGAAGTTGCAGATAGGGCGGATTTGCTTTTTAGGTGAGTAGAAATTATTACTCTTACTCAACGTGAAGTAAATTATGAAAAATTAGTTGCTCAAATAAAAGCACAATGATTGGATTCCGATCATGCAGGGTTGAAATATTATTTAGATGCTTTTAAATATTGAATGCCAGATGAATGATGATTTGGATTTGGTATAGCAAGATTTGTACAAAAAATAATCTGATTGGATAATGCCAAAGAAGCTGAATTATTTCCAAGAGATGTAAATAGAGTAACGCCGTAAAGAAATTAACAATTAATAATTAAAAATGAAAAATGAATATTTGTAATTTGTAATTGATTGTCATTGCGAGCGTAGCGAAGCAATCTTAAACGTTTAAATAAAGATTGCTTCGTCGTAAAAAACTCCTCGCAATGACAGAAAATATAATAGTTTATAATTAAAAATAAAAAAAACATAATGATAAAAAATAAAATAATAAACAAAAGCTTAAATTTAATATCGTCTAGTAATATGCAATGAAGAACTATTTCTTTGTGCATATTGATTTTGATGATATTGAAACAATTTGTGGTATATCAAATTTACTCGTATAGATTATACGATCCAAATATTTTTGTCAGAATTTTTAATTATTTGTGATTTTTTGCTAATGATTTTATGATTTTGTGAATTGTATTATTTTTAGTTTTTATAAATCTGATTTTTAATAAAAGATTTTTGAAAATAATTTCTAATATTATTAACTTAATTTTATTATTTTTGTTTTTTATAGATATCGTTATTATATATTATTTTCAAAGTAGATTATCAATTATAGATTTATCTTCATTTTTTACTTTTTCAAATGGTAATTATTTTGTTCATTATGTGGCTTTGTTAATTTGAGTTTTTGTATTTTTTATTTTTGCTATTTTTATAGTTACACAAAAATATTTTAAGCGGACAAAAAATAAGGATAAACAATTTCTTTTTGTAATATGTTTTTTTGCATTTTCTGTTGTTTTTTCGATAGTTAACCTTTTTTCGTTTAAAAACAAATCTTTACAAGAAAATATTTTTACTTTTAATCTTAGCCATATTGATAATAGTAATTTACAAATAGAACAAAGCAAAAATAAATATGAAGATTATTTCAAAACCATAAAATGAAAAAACAAAAGATTAAATGTTATTCTGATTTTTGCTGAATCTTTTTCTGCTATTGATTCAAAGAGAGTAGGAGGGTTCAAAGATAATATGCCTTATTTTGATAAAATTCAATCTAAATGAATTACGTTTTCAAATTTTATAGCACATTGATGTACTTCTGAAACTGCACATATTTGATTGTTGCAATGAATAGACCCACGAGAAGTTCCATGAGAAAGCGATAAACAAACTTATCCTCAATATGCGAGTTTTACTCAATCTTTGCCAGAATTTTTAAATCAACTTTGATATCAAACAACTTTTTTGAGTGCTGTTGGCTTGGACTTTTTGAATCAAAGAAATTTTCTTTCATCAATGAAATTTAAAACTATAATTTGAGAAGAGGCATTCCAAATTGAAAAAAAATATGTTTTTAATTCTGCGCCAGATCATTCTTTATACGCTAAAGCTTTAGATTTAATTAATAAATATTCCAAAAATTCAAATCCATATTTTTTGGCGATGCAAACAATATCTTCTCATAAACCATATAATACTCCGTATGGGAATAGTGAAAAAAATATGTTTAAATATGTTGATGCAAATATGTTTGCCTTTTATGATAAATTAGAAAAAAGTTGATTTTTTGAAAATTGAATCTTACTTATAATATCTGATCATAGAAAAATGCAAGCAGTTGGTAAAGCGGAATTTGATAAGTATTGATATTCTTTCAAATCAAGAGCATTAGCTACAATTATTTGAAGTTGAGTTAAACCGCAGTCAATTAACTCTAATATTATTCAACATACAGATTTATTTTATTCTTTAAAATATTTGTTGGGATCTTGAAATGTTGTTGTTTCATCTTTGTTTAATAATGCTTTCACAAATGAAACTTCAAAAGATCGATGAATTAGTTATTGTCGTTATTTTTCTGATGCAAAAAAATATTGAGTGATAAAACAAAATTGACAATCATATACTTTGCGTTCTTGATATGATCAAAATATTTTTGACTACATGAATGCATTTGAAAAATTTCAATATCAAAGATTGTTTACTGGTTGAGTTTTTATGCCTTGATTTTTTGATAATTCCGGACTTATAATTATTGCTCATGCTTGATCGCCTTTTTTGACTACATTTGATTCTCCAACGTGATTTAAATTAGCAAAAGAAAATAAAGCTGACTGAATAGAATTTGATGTTTCTTATACAAAAGATGATCAGAATATTTTGATGCATTGACCTTCTTTGGCATCAACAAAATGTTGAACTTGAAAAAATATTAAAGATTTTACCTTATCGTATATTCAAAAAAATTGTAAATTATTAAATTGAGATCCTGTTTTTACTTTGGAAGATATTTTGAATCAAACAAAATGATTGTTCAAATATTATTTTCTTGAAATCAAAGTTTATGATCAATCAAAATCAGAAAAACAAACTTTTGATGCAATAAATACAGTTTTGAAATTATGAATGGAAAAAGATGTAATATTTACAAGTTATGATAGAATGGCTAATTATATAATCTGATCTCATAAAAATATTAGAGCTTGATGGGATAGCTATTATCTTTGAGAAGTTTGATTAATTTCAAAATTTCCTCATGAATTTTTTCTTATTTCAAAAGATTTAATTAATTCCAAAACGGTTGATGTCGCAGATAAATTAAATAAGAAGTTTGTTGTTTATACGATAGACACAATTGAACAATTTCAAAAAGTTTATAATTTATGAGCAAGAATAATTATGACAAATAATGTCCCAGCAATAAATAAGATATTGGGAAGATAATTTGGAATTTGGAATTAGGAATTGGTAATTAGGAATTGGTAATTAGGAATTTGAAAATACATTTTTTAAACAAGTCTCATTTTTCTTCGAAATTTTTTCGTAGACTATAGCTTGGTGAGGCTGTAGAAAGCAAACAGGTTTTTCATTTGTGTGTATTTTGGTAAGCGAACTTGATTGCGTCTTGCATTTTATTGGTTTGAAAAATATTTAATCAGAATATTTTTTTTGCTTTGATAGTTTTCATTATTTTATTTCCAGAATCTGGAAACAAAACAATATTTTTTATTCAGATTTTTTTGATAATTTTTATTAGTTCTTCGAAATTATATCATCTGTCAGTTCATCACAAAAAAATTGTATCTATTTTTTCTCCAAAAGTTTTGATAGCTTGGATTGTGCTTTCTGGCGTGGTTGAAATTGCGTCGTCAATCCAATCTATTCATCAATAATTTCAAACCAGTTGCATTCTGTGTGGAAGTCATTCAAATTCTGAAATTGTTTTTTGCATTTTATTTAGCGGGATTCAAATAATATTTCAAACGGCGATGGCTGAACAAATATTTTGCAAATTGTGTTCTCAAAGTAATTTCAAATTTTTTGTTGAAAATAATTTTTTAGATTTATAATAAAAGAATCAATCTTTAAAATAATAATCTCACTTAGTTCAGTATGAGATCAGATTTTTATTTATAAGTTTATATTTTGTAATCGTTTCATGCTGGACGATATTTATTTCAGATCAGTTTAGAATATTTAGTTTAGCTTTGACGTAATTTTTGAAATTTCAATGTCGATCAAGATGTTCAGGGAAAATACTTCACAAAATAGAAATATAATTTTTTTTCTTCAAACAACTTAGCATATAACTTGAAAGTTCAATTACTACAAAGTCATTTTTTTTGTTGAAATCAATTTCATCTAAAACTGGATTTCCGATATTACCAACAAGTTTAACTTTTTTTCATCAATCTTTTAATATTTTGTAGATTAACGAAGAAATTGTAGATTTTCATTTGCTTGCTGTGATGGCGATAATTTTTCAAATATAATTATCAAAAAATAATTGAACCTGAGTGATTATTTTGTTTTTTTGTTTTTTTAATTTGGCGTCGATTTGTATTCCTGCTGATTTGAAAATGATGTCATATTTATCAAGATTATCTAGATAATTTGTTCAGGTTATTTTTTTTACTTTAATATTAGTTTTGATGTTTTTATTTATATCCAAAACTGTGATATTTTTGAGATTTATTTTTTGTTTTTTCAGAAAATTTAGAGTGGATTTTCATTCAAGTCCAAATCAGAGGATGGCGATGTTTTTATTTTTGAGTTTGGAAATTAGCATATAGAAATTATGTTGTAAACAACAGTAAAAATAATTTTACGATTTCCAAAAGCAATAGAAAGTGGAGGAGGAAAAAATTAAAATAAAAAAAACTGGTCGTGAATATCACGCGCCAGCAGATTTTTAATAAGTTTATTTTTTTCTATTATTCTTCCTCAATTTCTGTAGTTTTTTTCGGAAGTAATTTTAGTTTTTCGCATGCGTCATCGAAAGTGTTGTTGCGACATTCGTCAAGCTTTTTTATATCTTTGTTTTTATCAACTTGAAGATTGGAGTTGATTTGGCCAAAGATCATAATTATGATTAGAAAAATCATAATGGTTGTTCCAAACGTAGTCAATATTGTTGCAAATGCAACGGACAAACAAAATTGCCCAACATAGTCTGGCATTATTGTTTTCAAAATGATTGTGCATACTAACAATATTATGAATATTGTAATAAAGCAAATCGAAAATATTATTACATTAAGAGAGTCTGATAAGTTTTTGTCATATCTTTGCGATATGGCTGACTTTAAATATAAATATTCCTTATTTGTCATAAAAATTATTTTTTTTTATATTTGTTAATAATTTTGTTAAATTTACTATTGGTATAGTTATTCCAATTTGAATGTCAAGTCTATTTTGTAAATAATATAAAGCTTGAAATTGAAAGAATAAAGATTAAAAGATTAAAAAGTTAAAAGATTAAAAAATTTAACATTAAATTTAAAATAATTATGTCACCACAATCATTCCAAAATTTCTATTTCAAATGATTCAAATTCGATTATGAAAATCTGAAGGCAGAATTTTTTTATTCTTTTGATGACGAAGTTAATTTTACTGAAACGATAGATTTTTTTTGTGATAAATTCCAGGCGAAGGAAAATTTGGATCCAGATATTATCGATAATTTGCTTTTCCATTTGTCCATCGCTATCGGAATCAGCTATTACAAACTTTATCCAACAAAAAAACTTATAATAGAAAGCTGAAACTTGGACAAAGATCAGATTAATTTTTGGGAAAAATTTTATATCAACGGGTTAGGGGAGTTCTTTTTCAAAAATCAAATTTCTCCAAAATGATTGATTAATTTTCAGTTTTGAAAAAATAAAAACAAGCATAAATTATTCAAAATAAATTTAAATAGAGCTATCGTTCCTATTTGATGATGAAAGGATAGTTTAGTCACTATTGAATTACTAAGAAAAACTTGAATATCTTTCGATACTTTTACTTTTGGCAAAAATTATACCTTACACAAAATTGTCGGCAAAAAATTTTGAGGACATAGATTGATAATCAAAAGACAAATTGATCCGCAACTTTTTGATATGAACAAACAAGGATATTACAACTGACACGTTCCGATTACGTGAATTATTTCTTTTGTGCTGTCTGTCGCTTCCTATTTATATGACTATAAATATATAATTTTTTCTAACGAAAAAAGTGCGAACGAGGGCAACACAGAAATTGATTGAGTGCAAATAAATCATCAACGAAGTAAAAGTTTGGATTTCGAGACAGATTTTAATCAATATTTGTCCAAATATATTTCTCCTGACTTGAAATATTTCAGCTTACTTAGATGAATGTATGAAATTAAAATAGCTGAGATGTTTTGTAATTACAAACAATATTTTGGATTGTTTAGTAGTTGCAACACTAATTTTAAAATATTGGAAGACCGTTTGTTAAAATGAAATTTTGATAATGCAAAACGATGTTGCGTTTGTCCAAAATGTGTTTTTGTCTACACTATTATGAGGCCATTTCTTGATAAAAAAGAAACTAAATTAATTTTTGGGAAAGAACTTTTTGAAGATGCAAAATTATTACCATTATTTCAACAGCTTTTGTGAATAGAAGGCATTAAGCCTTTTGATTGTGTGTGAACTAATGAAGAGGTAATTTTGGCGATGTGGAAATCTTACAAAAATTTTATAAAAGAAACTAAATCAAAATCTGAACTGCCTTTTATTTTACAAGTTTTTGAAAATGAAGTTTTGCCTCATTTGAAAGAGTCAGAATTTACTAAATTAGAAAATAAATTATTGAAAATTTATAATGAAAATAATATACCAATTATTATAAATGCTAAGTTTTAAGTGCTAAGTTTTAAGTGCTAAGTTTTAAGTGCTAAGTTTTAAGTGCTAAGTTTTAAGTGCTAAGTTTTAAGTGCTAAGTTTTAAGTGCTAAGTTTTAAATAAAAAGTTCATTAAGATTTTTATTTGGTTATTTAAAATAAAATGAGTGGAAGGGCTTATGAAGATAATAAAAATGCTTATAATTATTTGTGTGATGGCAATTTAATTGAATGAAATCAAGATTTGAATATCGTTGTTAATCCAGATCCAAAAAATGCACAAATTTTTTTTACAAAAAAAGAATTATTAAATTATTGTTTGTTGTGTGATAAAAAAATGAGTGCGAAAAAGATAAAAAGGAAAGATTACTTAATATTTTATGAGAAAAGTGGGAAATAACTAAAGAAAACAAAAAAAATACAATTAGTACAAATATTATGAAATTATAAAAACTTTTTGTAAAAAATCTCTTGCATTTGTATATTTTTTTTATAGACTTTCAAACTGAAACACCAAAGACAGTAGGTTGTTCATTTATTATGATCATAATTCCTACCTAGGTTCTCGCACTGTTATTTATTGTTTTGTGTGAACCCTGAAAAGGTTTGTTTTTTGAAAATAAAAGAATTTATTTTATTTAAATTAGTTTTACAAATAAATTTAGTTTGCAAAAATGGCTATATCGAAAGATAAGAAGAAAACATTAATACAAGAATATGTTGATGATCTAAATTGAGCAAAACATATAATTCTTGTTAAACAAAACGGCGTTAAAGTTAATTCTTCTGTGAAAATTAGAAAAGAAATCAAAAATGTTGAATGAAAAATGAATATAATCAGAAAAAGACTTTTTTTGTTGGCATTGAAACAAGCATGATTGGAAGAAATTGATATTAAAAAAATGGATTGATCAGTGTTTGCTTTATATGCAAAATGAGAAGAATATTGACCATTGAAAGTTGTAAATAAATATCTCAAAGAATTCAAAAAAGAAGATAAAAAATCAGCTTTTTCTTTTTTGTGATGACGAATCGAAAAAATGCGAAAAGATTGAGAATATATAAATGAATTGGCAAATATACCAACGAAAGAAGAACTGCTTTCAAAGTTTGTTTACCTTTTGAATTATCCAGTACAATCTTTTGCTTGTGTGTTGGATCAAATTGCAAAAAAAACAGATACTAAAGCTGAGCCAGTCGTAGTAAATGCAGAAAAAGTTGTTGAACAAGTAGAACAGAAAATTGAAGAAGTGACTACGCCAACTCAAGAAGTTTCTGCAAATACTGAAACTCAATAATAAAAGTCTATTATAAGTAAAAAAATATTTATTTTATTAAATTTGTTATTATGGAATTATCAAAAAATTGACAAAAAATTATGGACCTTGTAAAAGAAATGAATGCAATTGAATTGAATCAAGTAGTGAAAGCATTGGAAGAAGAATTTTGAGTAAGTGCGGCTGCAATGGTCGTAGCTGGTGGAGCATGAGCAGCATGATGAGATGCTGGGGCAGCTCAGTCTGATACTGTTAATATAGAATTGACAGATATTTGACAGCAAAAAATTGGAGTAATTAAAGTTGTAAAAGAATTATTCAACTTATGATTAAAAGAAGCTAAAGATTTGGTTGAAAAAGCTCCAACTATTATTAAAGAAAAAGTAAAATTTGAGGAAGCTGAAACAATCAAAGCTAAACTTGAAGAAAATGGAGCAAAAGTTACATTAAAGTAATTTTAAAAATTTATTTATTCTGAAAACAAATAGTATGAGTATATCTACTAAGCAAATTACTGACGCTCAAGTTCATATTGGTTGTCTAAAAAATGAATCACATCCAAAAACAAGTAAATATCGAGCTGGTATTGTGAATTGATTGGTTGTTATAAATCCAGAATCAATTATTCAACAAATTCAAACAGCAAGAGAAAAAATTATTGAAGCAAAAAGTCTTAACAAAGACATCCTTTTGGTGTGTGAAAAAAAGATGTATTATGAAGAAATATGATTGTTGGCTGAAAAGTATTGATTTAATTATCTGAATTATAAAGTGCCTGCAGGGTTCTTGACTAATTTTGATACTTTGAAAAAAAGGATAGATTCTATGAACACAATGTCTCGCTTTATTGAAACTGATGATTTTCGTGCACTTACAAAAAAAGAAAAACTCGTTTTTAACAGAAAATTAGAAAGAATTAAGAAAATATATAAATGAGTAAAAAATTTATTGAAAAAGCCTGATTTAGTTATCGTTATTGATTGAAAAATGATGGATAGCTTTTTAAATGAATTAACAAAACAAACAAATATTGATAGTATAATTATAGCTTGAACAAATTTTCATAGACGATGGAAAGAAGATAGTCAAATAATTGCTAATATATGAAGCTACAAGAGTATTGATTTTGTAATAAATAATTTATTTAATTAAAAATTTACATAGTAAAATTCCCTAAAAGAGATATTTAAAAAAATTTTTAATTATGGAAGATTTACAAACACAAAAAACAGATACTAAAGTTACTTATATAAAAGACGAAAGTCTTTATGTTCCTAGTAGTGTAGAAAAAAAAAGAAGTGTGATTATGTATTTTTTGTTCGGTATTATAATAACAATTGTAAATAGTAAAAAATTGAATCCATTTGAATTATTCCATCTTAAGCAATCTATTTGACGACGATTATTGTTTATAATAATATTGATATTATCTTTAATGTTTATTTTTGTCCCGCTTTTAAAATATTTGATAATATTTGTATTCTTATTTATGATAGTTATTTTGATTATTTTTATAAAAAAAGCTTGGGATTGAAAATATGTCTTATCAAAAGAAAATAAATTATATATATTTGAATGAGTTGGTTGACGATTATTAGATTTATTTGATATAAATATAAGTTTAGATTGATCAAAAGAATAAATTGAAAATGAATATTTGTAATTGGAGTATTGGAATATTGGTAATTAAATAACGAATTATGAATTATTTTATCTTTATTAAATTATATTTTTTAATGAAAACAGATATTCAATTATTGAAACAACTTAGAGATATAAGTTTTGCACCAATGAAAGATTGTAAAGATGCTTTAATGGAAGCTAATTGAGATCTCAATCAAGCACAGGAAATCTTAAAGACAAAATGAATATTGAAAGCTGGTAAGAGAGCCGATAGAGAAACTAAAGAATGATTTATAAAATTAGAAAAAAAAGATTGAAAGATTTTTGGTTTAAAAATTTTGTGTGAAACGGATTTTGTTGCTAAAAATGAAAATTTTAGAGCATTAGTTGATCAATTATTTGAAAAAGTTTTGTCTATCAAAAAAGATATTTCATCTTTAAGTGATATGGATGAAAATATGTTGAATGAAATGAATGAAATGATTAATGAATTTATTGGTAAAATATGAGAAAATATCAAAATATGAGATGTTTTAGTAACAAGCAAAAACGCTTATATTTACAATCATCCTGGTAACAAGGTTGCTTCAGTTATTTATTATGATTGATGAGATGATTCAACAGCAAAAGAAATAGCATTGCAAGTTGCTGCTATGAATCCATTGTACTTAAATTTTGAGTCTGTCCCAGAAGATTATCGTAATTCTTTGCTTACAAAATTTAAAGAAGAAATGAAAGATTCTTGAAAACCTGAAAATATTTTAAATCAGATTATTGATTGAAAGTTAAAAAAAGAATTAGCTGATATGGTTTTGTTGGAACAAGAATATATTAGAGATTGATCAAAAAAAGTTAAGGAAATTATCCCAAATGATTTCAAATTAATTGATTTTATTAGAATATCAATAAATTAATTTTTAGTTTGTATTTTACTAATTAATATATTTTAATATGCAAAAGTATGATTTAGTTTTGTTATTAGATGCTTGAATACAAGAAAAAGAACGTCAAAAAATTATTGATGAACTTCAAGATCTCTTAAAGAAAAATATTTTGGAAAAAGATGAATTGTGATTGAAAAAATTGATGTATAAATTGTCAGGTAAAAATTGAAATGATAGTGTTTATATTTATTCTTATTATATTCAGTTAGATAATTCACTTATTTCAGATTTAAATAAATTTCTTTTGTTTAATAAAATAATAATTAGAAAATTTCTTTATAAAATGAATAATTCAGAAGAATTTTTGAAATTTAATGAATTACAAACTAAATTTAAAAAAATAATTGAACTATTTGAAGAGAAAAAAATGTTACAGAAAATTAGTTATTTTTCAAAAAAAGAAAATAAAAAATATATCAATTGGAAATCAATTGAGATGTTAAAAAAATATATTACAAGATTTGGGAATATTAAACCAAGAAAATATACAAAAAATTCGGTTTTGACTCAAAAAGCTTTGAGAACAGCTATTTTAAAAGCAAGAGAAATTTGATTGATAGAATACATAAAATAATATTATAAAAAATGATTATTTTAGATTATAAAATATATTCATGGCAAGTAAATTAAAAAGGATAAGAAAATATTCCCGACGCAAAAGATTGAATAAACATGGTTTTAGAGAAAGAATGATGACAAAAACTTGAAGAAATGTTTTGGCTAGAAGAAGATTGAAAAAGAGAAAAGAGTTGACTGTTCAAAGATGATAAAAAAAAATTTTGCAATTTTTTTGGAATTTGGAAATAGGAAGTGGGAATTAGTTGTTTTAAAAGTTTTGAAAGAAATAAACCTACCTGCGGTAGGCAGGAGTGTAAAAAGTTTTGAAAGACTATTCTTTTATCGCTTTTAAAACCTTTGAAACTTTATAGCTTTCATAGCTTTATAGCTTTCATAGCTTTATAGCTTTCATAGCTCTTTATTATTCTATAAATATGTTCGTTAAAATAATATTATTAATTTCAGCTTTTGTTTATTTTCTTAATCAAAATTAAGACTCATGAAACAAAAAAAATTACCGGTTTCAAAAAAAATTACTAAAAAAGTAGTTAAAAATACAGTTGATGTAACTGTTAAAAAAACTACAAAATCAAAAAACAAACTTGAAAATAAAAAAATTATAATGCCAATTTCAAGGCCATCTAAAGTTGTTGAAAATAAAGAATCAATCTGATCAAACATCAAGGCAAGTGACGTTAAAGAGTTTTTTAAAGATTATTACAAAGATAATTGAAGAATTTTTTTGAGAAAGCCAAGAAAGTTTCATTGACTTTCTGACCTTTTGGCGTTACAAAGAAAATGATATACTAGTTTCTTAAATAAATATCTTAACAGGCTTTTTGATAATATTAATCCTGTTTGGGATATTGCTTGAGAAAAAATGTATGTGACAATTTCTGATATTAAAGTATCTGAACCTATAGAAGATGTGAATATATGTAAGAAAAAAGAATTAACATATTGATGAATTATTACAGGTAAAGTAAAACTTGTCGATTCTTTGAATAAAAAAGTACTGTTTAGTAAACAGGCTAATATTGGTATATTGCCTTTGATGACTCCATCAGCTTCTTATGTTATAAATTGAGTTGAAAGGGTAGTTATATCACAAATAGTTAGATCGTATTGAATATTTTTTAATCAAAAAGAATTTAGATATTCTTTTAAAGTAATACCAGAAAATTGACCATGGTTAGAAATACAAATAGAAAAATCTTGAGTAGTTGTAGCTAGGATAAATAAATCTAGAAAATTTCCTATAACTACTTTATTGAGAGTTTTTGGAGTGGAAGACGATGAAAGCATTAGATCTTTGTTCAAAAATTGTTTCGAAGAAGAAGATTTCAATTATTTGGAAGTTACTTTGAAAAAAGATACAACAAAAGATGCATTGTCTGCCGCTGAATTTATTTACAATAAAATAAGACCATGAGAATTAATTGATTCTGAAAATGCACTTAATTATATCAAATCTCAATTTTTATCTACAGAAAGAATTTTTGTTTGAAGGATTGCAAGACGCAAAATTAATGCAAAATTGTGATTGAACAAATCTTTGGATTGAGATGTGGCAAATGTTTTTGATTGAGAAGATTTTGTAGCGGCATTAAAATATCTTTTCAATTTATCTAATTTCAAAAAATGATATTATACTGATGATGCTGATCATCTTTCAAACAAACGTATTAGAACTATGTGAGAAATATTATATTCAAATTTACAACCAGTCATGAAAAAGTTTGTTAAAAGTATAAAATGAAAATTAAGTATTTTGAATATAGAGAATGCTTTGAAAATTACTGATTTAGTTAACTTTAAAATAATAGATAACGCGATCAAAAGTTTTTTTGCAACTTCGCAATTATCTCAATTTTTGGATCAGATTAATCCATTGGCAGAAATAGAACATAAAAGAAGAATTACTGCTCTTGGGCCTGGATGATTAAAAAGGGAAACGGCGAAATTTGAAGTTCGTGATGTTCATCCTTCTCATTATTGAAGAATTTGTCCAATTGAAACTCCAGAGTGACAAAATATTGGATTAGTTATATATCAATCTTTGTATAGTTCTGTCAATGATGAATGATTTTTGGAAACTCCTGCATTTAAAATACATCGTGAAGTTGTTGCACAAAAAGATTTATTAATAAACAGGATAGCTCATCGTGATATTTTCCAGCTTGATAAAAATGGCAAACCTACAAAAACAATAATAGTTAAAGAAGATAGTTATATAGATGAAAAATCAGCAAAAGAAATAGAGAAAAATTATCTTAAATTATGAAAAACAATAACCGTTAAGCCTTTCTTTTTTGAAAATGATATTGAATATATTTCGCCAGAATTGGATGAAAAATATTATATAGCTGATGCTACTGCACCTTTGGATCCATATAATAATATTACAGAAACTCGTTTGCCAGCTAGGCATTTTAATGAAATGGAAATGTTTCACGTCAATGACATTACTCACGTGGATGTTAATTTATCGCAAATTTTTAGTCCAAATACATCTTTAATTCCATTTGTAAATCATAATGATGCTGTGCGTGCTGCTATAGCAACGAACCAACAACGTCAAGCTTTACCTTTATTAAAAAATGACGTGCCTTTGGTTTGAACTTGATTGGAAAAAGATATTATACAGATGGTGCACGCAGTTGTGAAAGCTGAATCAGAATGAGAAGTTGTTTATGTTGATTGAAAAAGAGTGAAAGTTAGATACAAAACATGAACTAGAGAATATAATCTGACAATTTTTTCTAGATCAAATAGCAAAACTTGTATTCATCAAAAACCAAGCGTTTATCTATGACAAAAAGTAAAAAAATGAGATATATTAGCAGAATGACCTTGTTCTGTTGACGGAGAAATGGCATTATGAAAAAATTTGAAAATAGCTTTTTTGCCTTGGAAATGATATAATTATGAAGATGCGATAGTTATTTCTCAAAGGTTGGTAAAGGATGATGAATTAACTTCTATTCAAATAGAAGAATATGAAATTGAAGTGGCTGACACTAAACTTTGACCAGAAGAAACAACAAATGATATACCATGAGTTTCAATGACAAAATTAAAAAATCTTGATGAAGATGGAATTGTGAGAATTTGATCTAGAGTTAAATGATGAGATATTTTGATAGGTAAAATTACACCAAAAAGCGAATGAGAATTAACTCCTGAAGAGAAATTAATTCAAGCTATATTTTGAGATAAATCGAAAAATGTTAAAGATACCTCATTATATGTGCCTTCCTGAAGTGAATGAAAAGTTACAGATGTTGTTGTTTTAGATGCAAAAAAATGAGACAACTTGATGGCGTGAGTTAGAAAAAAAATAAAAGTATATGTTGCCACAACTAGAAAAATTGAAGTTTGAGATAAATTAGCAGGAAAACATGGTAATAAAGGTATTGTATCTATAGTGGTTCCTGAAGAAGATATGCCATTTACTAAAGATTGAAGTCCAATTGACGTTGTTCTAAATCCATTATGAGTAATATCTCGTATGAATTTGTGACAATTGTTTGAAACTCAATTATGATTTATAGCAAAACTTTTGGGTGTAAAATTTGCGGTTCCAGCATTTTCTAATTTTAATTTAGAATGACTCAAGACACTTACTAAATTATGTTGATTAGATGATTTGAAAGTTGATATATTCAATTGACATACATGAGAGGCTTATGAACAAAAGGTAACTGTTTGATATATGCATATTTTAAAACTTGTTCATATGGTTGAAGATAAAATTCATGCAAGATCTGTTTGACCTTATTCTTTAATCACACAACAACCTTTATGATGAAAATCTAGGCAATGATGACAGAGATTTTGAGAGATGGAAGTACGATCATTAGAAGCATATTCAGCAGTATATACATTACAAGAAATGTTAACTGTAAAATCTGATGACGTGATAGGTAGAAATAAATTGTATGAAGCAATTATTAAATGACAAAAACCAAAAATCTGATGACTTCCAGAATCATTTAATTTGGTTACTTATTTATTTAAGTGATTGCTACAAAATATTGAAGCCCTGAGTATTGAAGAATTTGAAAAAATGCATCAAGAAAGAATAGAAAAAATTGTTGGTTTGTGACTTTCTTGAGTGATGAGTAAAAATGTAACTTTGGATTCTAATCAAGCAGATTTGGATGAAGACTGAAATAATGAAAAAGAAGAAATAATAGATAATGTAATCAAAGAAATGGAAGATTTCGGCGACTTAGAGTAGTTAGTATAATTCCAGAGAATAAGATGCAGAGAATTTCAGAGAATAAAAGTAAGATTTCAGATTATTATTGCGGATGATTTCAGATGATAAAAGTGTTTGATGTCAGAAGACAAATAAAAAATATTTTTAAACTTTAAATATTTTCTTACATGAACAAAGGTAAATTTGATGCTTTGGTTGTAAAATTAGCCTCAGTTGAAGATATTGAAAAGTGGTCACATTGAGTTGTAGATAATCCTGATACTGTTAATTATAGAACATGAAAACCCAAACAATGATGATTGTTTTGTGAATCGATTTTTTGACCAGTGAAAAATTATGAATGTAGCTGTGGAAAATACAAATGAATAAGATACAAATGAATCGTTTGTGAGAGATGTGGAGTAGAGGTTACCAGCTCAAGAGTTAGAAGATCTAGAATGTGACACATAGAATTAGCATCTCCAGTTCTTCATACATGGTACAAGTCTAGTCCATCTTGATGAGTGCATCAGCTTTTAAATTTATCTTCAAATGAGATAGATAAAATTTTGACGTTTGTAAAATATGTTTTGACTGAAGAAAAAACTGCTGATTACAAAAAAATAATTAAAGAAAGAGTAAAACAAGATTATGAACTTAGACTTAAAGAATTGGAAAAATTGTATAAAGATGAATTATGAAAATTAGAAAAAGAAAAAACAACTAAAAAAAATGATGAAATAGAAAAATTATACAAAGATAATAAAGAATCGTTAGATAAAGAACAAAATAGAGTAAAGTCAGTGATAGCTGATCTAGATTTTTGATCTACTATTTTGGAAAGTGATTATAGAAATATTTTTTCAAAATATACTGATATAGTTACTTTTCAATCTTGACCTGAAGCTTTGTTAAAAATGCTTCAAAGCATTAACGTTGAAAAAGAAATCAAAATTAAAATCAAAAAATTTTCTGAAATTAAATCCGAGGAACAAAAAAGAAAAACAATCAGCCTAATAAAACTTCTTATAAATTTATATATTTCTTGAGTTAGACCAGAAAATATGATGATCAAAAAGTTGCCTGTCATACCGCCTGATCTTAGACCAGTTGTTCAGCTTGAATGATGAAAATTTGCGTCTTCTGATGTGAACCTTTTTTATAGGCGTGTGCTTATGAGAAACATCAGATTAAAAAAAATGATACAAGTCTGAATGCCTGATGTAGTTAAAAAAAATGAAATTAGATTATTACAAGAGTCAGTAAATAATTTATTAATTTGAGATAGAAGCTGAACTTGAAGTTTTGGTGCATGAGTAAAAGTTTTCAAATCGCTTTCTGATATGCTTTCAGGAAAGGAATGAATATTTAGAAAAAATTTACTTTGAAAAAGAGTTGATTATTCTTGAAGATCTATCATTACTGTTTGACCTGATCTTAGACTTGATGAATGTTGATTGCCTTTGTATATAGCAGTTAAAATGTTCACTCCTTTCATTATATGAAAACTTATAGAGAAGAAGATAGTTTATACTCCAAAACAAGCTGAAAAATTAATCAAAGAAGAATCTCCATTGGCGTTGAAATTTTTGGAAGAAGTAATCAAAGATAAATATGTTTTATTAAATCGTGCTCCTACTTTGCATAGATTATCTATTGAAGCGTTCAAAATAAAATTAATGCCGGGTAAAACAATCAGAATTCATCCTTTGGTTTGTCCAGCATTTAATGCCGATTTTGATTGAGATCAGATGGCCGTGCATTTGCCAATATCTGATGAAGCACAAAAAGAAGCAAAAGAATTAATTGCTGCAGATAAAAATATCCTTAAACCATGATCTTGAGACCCTACAATTACTCATTCTCAAGATATGGTATTGTGAATATATTATCTTACAGATTGTTTTGATCTTAGATATCCTGATTATAACACAGAAGAATTGTGGGAGAAAAAATCTCCTTTAAAGTGAATATTTGAATCTATAGAAGATGTTTTGGATAGTTATTATAATTGAAATATTGTCGTAAAAGATAAAATAATGCTAATTTATAATTCTAAAGTTTTCAACACTACAGTTTGAAGAGTAATATTCAATAATATTTTGCCAGAAAAAATAAGATTTATAAATGAAAAAGTAAAAATAAAAGATCTTAAAAAAATTCTTAGTAAGATTTTTGATGAATATGATATGCCAGTAACTGTTAGAGTTGCTGATGATATAAAAGATTTATGATTTATGTATTCTACGATATGAGCAACATCTGTTAATGTATTAGCAATGACTGTACCTAAAGAAAAATCAGAATTATTGAGGCAATGAGATGAAGAATCAAATGAAATTTATAAATATTATTTTAAATGATTTTTTTCTGAAGAAGAAAAACATAGATTGATAATAACTTTATGGACAAATACAAAAACTAAAATAGAAAATATATTAAAATGAACTACTTGACCATGACAAGACTTGTACACAATGGTTGATTCTTGAGCTAGATGATCACAAACTCACATGACTCAGATATCTGGTATGAAATGACTTGTTGTAAATCCAAGATGAGAAATTATAGAATTGCCAATCAAATGAAGTTTTGTGGAATGACTTAGACCTATAGAATATTTTATATCTGCTCATGCATGAAGAAAATGAAAAGCAGATACTGCTTTGAGAACAGCTGAATCATGATATTTAACAAGAAAATTGTGTGATGCTTCACAAGAAGTTATAATAAGAGAAACAGATTGTTGAACAGATAAGTATGTTATTTTTTCTAGACAAGAATTGGAATTATCATGAGAAAAATTTCATACTGTTGTTTATGGTAAAATTTTAGCTGAAGATATCAAAGATAAAGAATGAAACATTATATTAAATAATTGAGATATGCTTGATAAAGAAGGTATGCAAATATTAGAAGATCTGAAAGTAGATACGCTTAAACTTAGATCTCCTTTGACTTGTCAGACAATAAGTTGAGTATGTCAAAAATGTTACTGAATGGATCTTTCAAACAGAAGGATGGTTCAATTATGAGTTCCTGTTTGAATTATAGCGGCTCAATCTATTTGAGAGCCAGCTACTCAGTTAACGATGCAAACATTCCATCATGGATGAGTTGCTTGATGAGAAGATATGACACAAGGTATAGACAGAATTAAACAGTTATTTGAAGTTAGAGCTCCAAAAATAGCAGCGATTATTGCTCCTTTTGATGGCAAAGTTTCTTTTTATGAATCATGAAAAATAAGATATATAACAATTACTTCTGAGTATCAAAAGAAAAATTATTTAGTTAAAAGTTGATATTCTTTGGATGTAAGGAAATGAGATAAACTTATAAAATGATGAATATATGCTAGTAAATGAAGAAGTAAATTAAAAATAAAAGAAGATTGAGATGTTTTGGAAGCACATAAAGATCATATAATATTATGAGTACAAGAAATATTTACGAAACCTTTAATTTGAATAGCTCCATTGAAAAATAGGTCTTGAACAAATGTATTCAAATGAGAAATTTTAACTAACTGATCATTGGATATTAGAGAATATAAAAATGTTGTATGAGATTTACAAACACAAAAATATATTATTAAAGAAACGAAAAAAGTTTATATGTCTCAATGACAAGATCTAAATGACAAACATATAGAGGTTGTAGTTAAACAATTATTCTCAAAGGTATTTATAGAAGATTCTTGAGATAGTAGTTTCATACCTTGAATACATGTTAGATATGAAGAATTTATGAAGGTGAACAAAGATTTGGAAAAGGCATGAAAAAGACCAGCTACTTGAAGAAGACTTATTTTGTGATTGACTAATATTGCAAAAGAAACTAATTCTTGGTTATCAGCCGCATCTTTCCAAGAAACAATCAGAGTTATGGTTGGGGCATCTTTGAAATGAGCAATAGATGAATTGTCTGACTTAAAATCAAACGTAATTATATGAAGATTATTGCCAGTTTGAGAGATATTTAGAAGTACGTATACTGATTAAATTAAAACCCACCAAATAAAGAGGCGGGCAGGGATTAAAAAACTAAAATATTAAAAAACTAAAAAAGCATTGAAATTATATATCAGATTTGTATAAACATTGTTCACAATTTATAATTATTAATTTATAATTTATATATTCAAATGGCACACAAAAAAGCATGATGATCAGCAAAAAATCTTAGAGACTCCAAACCAAAGTATAGATGAGTCAAAAAATTTTGATGACAACAAGTTTTAGCATGAAACATAATCATTAGACAAAAATGATCAAAATATGAGTGTTGAAAAAATACTTATATGGGAAAAGATTTTACTATACATGCAAAAATAGATTGAGTTGTCGCATTTAGAAAAAAGAAACTTGCTAGTTTCAATTGAAAAAAATATTTAAAAACTGTTGTTGATACAAAATAAAAAAAGCTTCAAAGGTTTTAGAGGCCTCAAAGGCTACAAAGGTTTAACGTGTAGGTTAAAAACTTTTGTTTTCCAATATTCATTCAAATTACAAATATTCAAATTACTAATCTATTTATTATTTATTATTATGACATGACTATAG
>JBBABP010000014.1:0-19753 GCA_041657585.1 Candidatus Absconditabacterales bacterium
TGAATACCTGCAAATATTGTTAATGAATCTGAATTAGAAAAATTGCAAAGACTAGAAGCCGAATTAAAATTAAAAATCGTGTGACAAGATGAGGCCGTTTGATCGATAGTAAAAACTTTAACAAGAAGCAGACTTTCTATTATACAAAAAACTAAACCAATTTGATCATTTTTATTTCTTGGACCAAGCGGTGTTTGAAAAACATTTTTGGCAAAGCTAATCGCGAAAGATTATTTTGGCGACGAAACAGCTATGATAAGAGTTGATATGTCAGAATTTATGGAAAAATATTCTGTGTCTAAATTAATATGATCTCCTGCTGGTTATGTCGGATATGACGAATGATGAAATTTAACTGAAGCAGTAAGGAGAAAACCTTATTCGGTAATTTTGTTCGATGAAATAGAAAAAGCTTCTAGTGATGTTTTGAATATTATGCTTCAAATTTTGGACGAATGACAGTTAAAAGATGCCAAATGAAGAATTATCGATTTCAAAAGCACGATTATAATTATGACAAGCAATATTTGATCAGAAGAATTTAGTAAAAAACAATCAACAATCTGATTTGCAACTTGATCTGAATTAGAAAAAGATAAAAAAGATTTTGATGGAATCAAAGAAAGAGTTTTGAGTGAATTAAAAAACCACCTATCTCCAGAGTTTTTGAATAGAATTGATTACAAAATAGTGTTTAATAGTTTGGACAAAAAAACTTTATCTAAGATATTAAAAATAAAAATAGATCAATTCTTAGCTACTTGGAAAGTAAATTCAGATATTAGTTTACCAAAATTTACAGACAAAAAAATTAGCGAAATTATAGAGAAAATCTACCAACCAGAAAATTGAGTAAGAGCTTTGGAAAGATATATTCAAGATGAAATAGAGCCAGAATTAATTAAAAAAATTATTGATACGTCAAATCACAAAGTTAAATAACAAATAAAAACATAAACCTTCATTATGTAAAAACACACAATAATAGTATTTGCGCCCCGCAGAATTGGCGGGGCAGGCTATACCGCGACTGCGGTAAAAGAAAAAATAAATTTCTATTAAGTGCCAATAGGCACGACCTATTATTGGCTCTGGACGGAAGTCCAGAGTTTTTAAAAAAAGGAATAAAAAAATCTCCCAATTTCGTGAGAGATTTTTTTTCGTGAAAAATATAATTTCGTGTTAATCTAAGATTGCTCAAACTGGACAAGAATCTTTGGCTTGTTGTAAAAGATTTTTTTCTGCATCATCTTTTGCTGGTCTTTTTACTTCAGCTTTATTATCTACATTAAAATCTATCAAATCTTTACCAGCTACTGCAACACAAGTGCCACATCATATACACAAATTTTGATCTACGTTCATGGGAATTAAATTAAAAAATAAAAAGATTAAAAGATTGGAATATTAAAAATCCCTCTCCCGCGAAAGCGGGATACTCCCTTTAAAAAAGGGAGACAGCTATCTTTTTTATTTCTGTCCTCCTTTTCTTCAAAGGAGGGGTGGTCCGAAGGACAGGAGGATTTATTTTTCTTTTAGTCAGAATTTTCTTCTTCATTTCTATTCTCTTCTTCAAACAGTCACTTAAATGATCTTTTGTTGCTTATTTCTTTGAGTGTTTCTTCATCAGCCATATTTATGATTTTCGTTCTGTTTCAATTTTCTCTTGCATTTTTGACAACTGATATCAAAGTTAAAACAAATCAAATCAATAAAAGAAGCTGAATGAAATAATAAGATCAGGTTAAATGAATTGTTTGAGTCACTCAATTTACTACATTAATTGTGTCTGATATTCAAAGTAACGCCGTTAATATTATCCGCAATAAAATAAAGTTTAATAATGAATCATTTTCTTTGAATCCGAAATAACTAATTACAAAATTTTTAAATCTGAAACTTAAATTTCGTGCAAGTAAAATTATTATAGTGACAAATATTACAAGCATTGATTTAAAAAGATGGCCTCACAAAAGTCGCACAGAATAAGCTCATCAATTCACAGGAGAAATCTTGATCAAAGGCAAAATCACGAAAGCAATAATCAACAAGAATAAATATAAAACAAATATTTTTTGATGCTTAGCGTATTTACTAAACCTGTATAATAATTTACTAAATCTTTCCAAAATATTCGGCCTTTTGAGCATTATAATAAATTAAAATATTAAAAAACTAAAACATTAAACTTGTCCGCCTTTTTCTTTGGTGGGAGATTAAACGTAAAATATATAATAATTTAATCTGACTTTGCAACTAAATTATAATTGGTAATTTGAATTTGTCGTGTCGGTTTGTCAATTTGGAGTGGTGTCGTAATATAACTGATTATTGTATTGGTTATCCAATTGGCTTTTTTTGATTACATTACCTAGGTTAAATGCTCAATTTATCAATTGTCACATTTTGTTAAATATATTTTTTGGATAGTAATATTCATATTTTGGTATATTCATGGCCTTCATCAAAGTTGGGATTAGCAATATCAAAATTATTGTTAATATTACTCATATTATCATAAATCTTATACTGTTCCGTCATTTTTTTTTGTTGTCGTCTTTTAGATGAGAAAAAATAAAGAAAAAAATTGCACGCACAAAAGTATAAAAACATCATAACAATATGGCTAATATTATCAATGCTATCGCAGTCAACAAACCATTCTGAAAAGTTGAATCTGTATAAATACCGCTCATTTGTATCTATAATAGATTTAAAAAAATAAGTTACGAGTGAATAGTTACTAGTTACGAGACACACGTCACTCGTTACTGATAGTTCTATTTTTTTTCTTCTTTCTTTGTTTTTGCTGTTCTTGTTCTGTGTTCAAAAAATTTCTGAAATAATTTGTCTTTTGTATTAGCAAACAATATTTTTGCCAATCTTTCTGAAAGACCAGCTCATTTTGCAACTCGATCTTTGATAGATTGCAAATCATATTCTGATTTGTGAGCTACTGGATCAAATCGTCACAAAACTTGTTTAGATCAAGTTTTTACTGGTTTTGTATGTTCAGTCAAAACGATTCTGTAAAATGGTTTGTTTGTTCTTCATTGTCTAGATAATCTAATTGTTAACATTTAAGAGAATTTAAAGAGTAAAACGTGAAGTAAGAATTAGTAACTAGTCACACGTGACTAGTAACTGAGACTTATTTTAATTTTTCTTTTGAATTGTGTTTTGTGTGTTTTTTTTCTTTTTTGCAATATTTCGTGAGCTCTAATTTTGGGGTGTTTTTTTTGTGTATATTAGTAAAATAATTTGTTGCTCAACATTCTTTACATTGCATTGCCACATTAATTCTTCATCATTTTTTTTTTGCCATTTGATAATTTATATTAAATAAAATTTGGAACTTGGAATTAGGAACTGGAATATTGGTAATTAATTACGAATTACGAATTGCAAATTACGAATTACAAATATACAAATTACTTCTTTAATTTTTAGTTGTTAGTTGTTAGTTGTTAGTTTAACGTCTTTGGCTCCAAGGAGACTCGAACTCCTGACCTCGTCCTTATGAGAGACGCGCTCTAACCGGCTGAGCTACAGAGCCTTGTCTAATGGCGGTGAGGGCGGGATTCGAACCCGCGAGCCGATTTCTCGGCTGACTCATTAGCAGCGAGTTGATTTCAACCGCTCATCCACCTCACCACATTTTGCAAAAATAAAAAAAAGTATAACAAAAACTTGTGCTTGAATATATAATTAATTGATATTGAAATTCAAGTATAAAACTTTAGATTGTTTATAAAATAAATTATTTAAAAAAATTCTAAAAAAAATTTAGAATGCTTGAAAAAATACAGAGAGAAATCAGATTTTTTTTTGATAATGAGAATGGTTGTCATGATTGGGATCACACACAAAGAGTACTTAATCTCGCCATGGAAATAGCAAAAAAAGAAAAAGCCGATATAGAAATAATTCAATATGCTTGTATTTTGCACGATATAGGAAGAAAAAAAGAAATCGAAACAAAAGGTAAAATTTGTCATGCTCAACATTGAGCAATTCTGGCTAAAAAAATTTTGGAAAAACATTGAATGGAATGAAATAAGATTGAAAAAATTTTTCATTGCATACAAACGCATAGGTATAGAGATAAAAATAATAAACCTGAATCCAAAGAAGCGAAAATTTTGTTTGACGCAGATAAAATTGATAGCATTTGAGCTACGTGAATTGGAAGGGCGTTTATGTTTGCTGGAGAAATTGGATCAAAATTACATAATGAAAAAAATATTGATTGGAAAAAAACTAAAGCATATACAAACGAAGACACTGCCAAAAGAGAATTTGTAGTTAAATTGGCTAAAATAAAAGATAATCTTTACACACAAACTTGAAAAAAAATAGCTAAAAAAAGACATGATTTTATGGTAAAATTTTTTAAACAATTGGACGAAGAAATTTATTGAAGCTAAATCATAAATGCTAAATGTTAAATGCTAAGTGCTAAATGCTAATTGTTAATTATTCATTTTTAATTTTTAATTTTTAATTTTACTTAAATGGCAAATGAAGTTTCATGATGAATTGATGGGATAGATAGTTGATGAGAGGTCAGAAGTGATGTGAACAAAGTCACGGAAGAGGCAGTTAGACGCGTTCAAGACAATCAAAAAAAAGCTAAACAAGTCTGACAGCAGATTAAAAAAGACAAAGATACAAATAATAAATTCGCTGAATTTTTGTGATTTTTGTTGAAAAAAATTAATAACGATAAAATGATTGGTCTGATTTATAATATTTTTTTCAAAACTAAACACCCAAAAAATAATTTAGTTTATCTAAGAAAAAATATAAACAGCGTTGTGATAGTAGGAATGTTTATGCCATTTTATATAAATGAAATTAAAAAAATCTGATTAGATTTATTTTTCGCAGAAATTTATGATTTGGCTTCTGAGATTAGTTTGACAAAATATATCTCTTATTTGAAAAAACTTTCAGCAAAATATCACGACAATGTGCCAATTGACAAGGAAATGTTTGTGGATTTTTTGGTGGAAATTATCAATCAATATAAATTGGTGGACGTAGATAATTTGTGAGTGGATAAATTTAATGAGTTTAGATTAAGCTTGGTAAAGGAACTTTATGGAGCGAAGAGGTAGTGGTCTTAATTTTTTTTTAATTTGTCATTGCGAGCAAAGCGAAGCAATCTATAAACGTTTAAAACAAGATTGCTTCGTCGTAAAAAAACTCCCTGCCTACTGGCAGGCAGGTTCGGCTTCTCCCTTTGAAGAAAAGGGAGTCATATATTAAACTAACCTCTTAATCCTATCCTCTATCTCTAAATTTAATTTTTCATTTTTATATAAACATAAATTGATGTTTTGAATTTCTTTGGAAGAAAATCACTGAGATTGGAATAATTTTTCTATTGAATCAAATGAACCTGGGGAACTAAAGTTTTGAAAATATTGAATCAGATTTATAATTAAATCTTTGCCCTGAGATTTGTGAATTTTTTGGATAAGAGTTTGCTGATTTTCTTTGATGTTTTTGTCTGAAGTGCGTTGAACGTAATTGATTATTTTTTTTCTATTTTTGTATTTAAATAATAAATAAACTAAAATCGCGAAACAAATTAATAATAAAATCGATATACCAAAAATCTGGAAATAAAAATTTATTTGCATTCAATTTAAATTTGGAGTTGCGATGCTGTTTAATGTTTGCATTTGTGAGCGTAAATTAAAGTCAAATAATAATTAAAAATCAGAGCAAAAATAATGCTATGTTTATTTTCGTGTCAGAGATTTTTATGTTTTGGAAAGAAAAAATTTTAGATAAAATCTCATCTCATTTTTCTATCGAGCTGGAAATATAATATTTTGAGTGTAATGTTTTGGAAACGGAATTGACTATATTTTTGTCATATTTGCTCGTAATAGTTTTTCAGTTTTGTCTAAAAATATTTCCATTTGGATATCTGACGAGTCATCAATTTTTGCTGGAAACAACGATAATATTTATTTTATTGGTTGGCTTTAATAATTTCGCTTTGTTGAAATTAATATTACTAAAATCAGATAATAAAATAAAATAAAAGTCAGAATTTATTTTTTCTATTTCATTTAGTGGTAAATTTAGGTCAGAATTTCGTCAGCTTTGATTTGTCGTTATTCAATTGAGATATTGCAAAAAAGTTCAAGTATCTTGCGTAGCAGGTAGAAAATAATCAGAATAATTTGAAAAAACTATCAATCAATAATTATAATTTGGATAAGTCTGAATAATTTTTTGGATAAGATATTTGCTTGTTTGTAACCTAGAAATTGGCATTTGATTTTTGTAAATAATGTCTTGAGTGTTCATTGTTTTTGAAAGATCTAACATGAAAATAATATTTTTTTCATTAGTGTTTTGTTGATTTGACTGAAAATAAATAAGAAAAATTGTAAAAAATAAACAGATAATTAATAAAATTATTTTGAGATAATAAATATATTTGTAGTTTTTGGATAACATAAAATTAAATTTAAAAATAAATTGTGACGAGTGACGAGTGACGTGTTACTAGTAATTAGTCATTGCGAGGAACGTAGTGACGAAGTAATCTTCTCTGTTTATAATTAACTGATCAATTTTGTTTAAAACGTTTATAGATTGCTTCGTCGCAAAAAAAAGCTCCTCGCAATGACTAATACTTAACTACGAAATTTAACTTTGAAAAAAATTATTTTTCGTTTTGATTCGCCACTTAGATTGTCTAGTCAAATATTTTTCATCTTCAGAATTATTTAATAATTTTTTGATTCATTCTTCCAAAAAAATTGTATTTTGACTTCATTTGCAAATAAGTAAAATTTCATCTGGATTATCTTTCAACATTTTTGCTATCACTTCTCAGGCATCTGTAGATTTGTGAAATTTATAAATTAATTTTTTGTCATATCAGACTTTTTGTAATTCATCAGATAAATGATTGATCATATTTTCTCCGACTAAGAATAAACGATCTGCAGTTTGACTAACATATCAAGCAAGTAATCTATGCTCTTTCTCAGTCAAATCGCCAAGTTCTCTCATGTCTCAAAGCAAAAACCAGATTTTTCTTTTTGGAAAAATTTCTTTTTGAATGTTGTAAACCGTGTCTATTATTTTTCTGACGCTTAATGGAGATGAATTGTAGCTTGAATCAAAAATTATGCTTTTGGATATTCAAGCAAAAATAGAAAATCTACCAGCTTGTAATAAATATTCAAGTTCCAAATCATCAAAATTCAGATTAGAAATATTATTAAATTTGTAAGCAAGAATTTGTGCAATTGCCAAGGCTACTCAGATATATCAATAATTTGGTTTTCAGATTAAATTTGTTTGAATATTATATTTTTGATTTTTAATTTTTAAATTAAATTCTGACAAAATTGGCAAATATCAATCTGATTGAAAGTGAATATCGCTAAATGAAATATCTGCTTTGGATTCATGTCAAAGAGTTTGATATGTGAAATAATCGATATTTATTTGATGAATTAATTGCATCGCATAAGCATCATTTTCGTTTAAGAAAGCAATTTCCAATGTATTTTTGATCATTTTAATTTCTTCTTTTGCTATTTGAGCAGGATCACCAAATTGTTGAGAATGAACTGAGTCAATAGCAGTGAAAATTCAAATATGAGGATTTGCTATTTTTAGCAAGAATTCCATTTCTTTTGGACGATCTATTCAATATTCAAGAATTAAAATATCATAAGGTTTGCTTGAAAAAATAGTTTTTCGTAATATTTTGAAAAATACTGAAATGAATAAAGTCAGACTTGGATAAAAATTTTCTATCTGAAAAATGCTCAAAGAAAGTCATAATTCTCAATTGAAATTTTTACTTGAAGTGTAAATTTTTTTGTTGGTAATAAATTTTTGTAAGGTTTGATAAATTATCATGCGACAAGATGTTTTGCCGACACTTCAATTGATTCAGATTATATATGGTTTATGTTTTTTGATATAAATTTTTGCAAAATATGCCAAGATGGAATAATAAATATTTAATATTTTATTTTTCATGATTAAATATTTTTTGAGGTAAAGTTTTTTTATATTAAAAAAAATTAATTTAAATTCCATTGATTTTTTTGTGACATTAACTATTCTTTTTATTATAGTTAATAAAAAAAATAATTAATAAAAAAAATATGAAGAAAAAAATTTTAATTATTGATCATGAACCTGAATATCAAGGAAGACCAATAAGGTTTCTTGAAAAAATTTATGAGGTTAAATTAGCCATAAGTTTAAATGCTATAAATAATAGATTAAATGAAAACAAGTTTGATTTAATATTTATAGAACCTTTTTTTCCTTATGGTAAGGATTATGAAGATATAAATGTATGGCTTTTTTATGATGAAAAATTGAAAAATCTAAGCTGTCCTATTGTTTTATGGTCTCATCATCCTATCCTGTTAAGTGTTTTCGAAAAATATACATGGGGAGAAAATGTTTCTACTTTAGAAAAAAATGCAGATGATAATTGTTTGGTAGAAAAGGCCAAAGAACTTATAGGAGTATAAATTAGAAAAAATAAAACTGACTTAATATTTGAGTCGGTTTTTTTTAAGTCCATAATTTAATTTATTTTTTGAGACGCCATAAATTTTTGAGACGTCATAAATGGACGTCTCTACATTTTTTAACCATTTTTTGAGACGCCATAAATTGAGACGCCATAAATGGACGTCTCTACGTTTTTTTTAATTTATTTTTTTGAAAATTTTATTTTTTCTTTCTTAGCTTTTTTGGCTTTTATAGCTTTTTTAGCTTTCTTTAATCTAATCAAAATCTTTTTCTATCAATAATGTTCCTATCACTGCTATCGGAACCGCTAACAAAACTCCGATCAATCACATTATCAATCATCACAATATCATTGATATGAAAATAACAACTGGATTCATTCACAAAGTTTTTTTCATCAAAAGTGGCACAATAACGTTATTTTCTAATTGTTGAATTATTATATATACAGCTAAAACGACAAATGCTCAGCCAATTCAATAATGAATCAATGCTACTAAAACTCAAGCTATACCTCATAATATCGGTCACAAATATGGAATAAATTCTGTAAGTCATGCTATCATAGCCAAAGATCATTTTTGTGGCAAGTCTAAACCAAACCACGCCAATATCCAAAGAGATAGATAAACAGATAATCAAATAAATAGACAAAGTAAAAACTGACTTTTTAACCAGATTCATAATTTTTTGTATATTCTTTCTAATTTGAAAGTGAGATATTTGTTTGATTTTTCTCATCATAAATTAACCAAAAATCTTCAAACAGATCATTTTTCTATAGAAAATAATATTGAAAGCGTAAGTGCGATTGCTCATTGTCAAAGAAAACTTGCAAATCATGTTACAAAAGTGACAGCCAAATTTCCTATCTGACTGAGATAAGTCGTTCAGATATTTATTAATTGAGAAATGTTTGATTGTGTTTTTGTTTGGATATTTACCATCAAAGATGGATCTTGCAACGATGTTGATAAAAAATCTTTTAGATAATGTGGCAATCGATTTAATTCATTTATTATTTGTACAAGAGTTTTGGTTTGCAAAGCTGTTTGAAAATTACTTATATGCGTAATTCATATACGAACAATATCTGTGATTTGATTGAGCAAAAATGGCACGATAAAAATAAATCAAGCCAAAAGAAAAACTATCAATAAAAAATATGATACTGCCAATGCCAATCACCTATGAAGTTTAAGCTTTTCAAAAAAATCTATAATCGCTTCCATCGCAATTGAAATAATGAAAGCGGCGAGAACTAAATATATAATGTTCAATGATTTGAATGCCACGTAACCAAGGAAAGCTATCACTAATCATGCCAACCAGAATTTTAACATTGTTTTTGTATTCCGAGTCATTTGTTTTCCAGTTTTTTCTTCTTGTTCTCAAAGTTTTTTGAGTTGAATTTCAACTCTTTTGAGTTCATTGAGTTCTTGTGTATTTTTGGTTTTCAAAAAATTGAATTTAGACTCGAAAAATCCCCTGCTATCGTCTATAAATTTTTTTAGGAAACTCATATATTGTTTTTGAAGTTACTAAAACTTTTTTTGAAAGCACTTATAGTATATTGATTTATTGCCTTTTTGTCAAACTTTTCAATGGATTTTTGAAACTGCGGAATTTTGTTTTTGTTGAGGTTAATGAAAAATTTTCGGAATTTTTGATTTATCAAAGTTTTGGAAATATTATTTTCTCTAATATAATTCATGACTGCCCTCTTGATGATATTTCTATGTGAAGATTTTTTGGAAAGTTTGATACTAACGTGGAAAGAAATTTGATTGAAATTTAAATTTGGATATTGGTTTGAATAAAAAAATCCAAATAAATCTGAATAAAAATATTGTCTCTTTTTGGACAAAAATATCACGTCTTTTCATTTTAATCTATATTTTTTTGCAAGCAAAATATTTGGGTTTAATAGAAGTAAATTGATTATTAATATTTTTTTAATGATAATAAACAAGGGATTAAAATATGCAAGAAAAAAAAATCTTGATTTAATTTATGCAAATCTGTAAATATAGTTTTATTAAAAAAATATTTTATTTTTAAATCAAATTAATGCCTAAAAAAGCTTTGATATTAGTTGATTTTGAAAATGAACGGATCGATGAAAATTCAGATTATTTTGTTTGAGATATTTCAGAAATTATTGTGAAAGCTAACAAGCTAATAAATTTTTGTAGAAAATTATGATACAAAATTATTTTTACAACACACATAGAAAAATGATCTGAAACAATATTTGCCGAAAATTCAAAGAACGTAGAAATTATAGAAAATTTGAATAAAGAAAATAATGATGTTTTGATAAAGAAATATAAAATTAGTCCTTTTTACAAAACAAATTTGGAAGAAGAATTAAAATGAATAGATGAAATCATTATCGCCTGAATATTGACTAATCTGTGTGTGAGAAGTTTGGCTCAAGACGCATACGATAGAGATTTTGGAATTACTATAATCAAAGATTGTTGTGTGGCTTTTGATAAAGAAACTCATGAATTTACGCTCAATGATTTGAAGGAAACTAGAGAAGAAATCAATATCGTAAATTTGAATGAATTTATTTTGTAATATTAATCAATTTCCACTCACCTATTTTTAAATTTCAAAGAGAAAATTTTCATTCACTAATTCTTTGTAAATCCAAAACATGATATCACAATGATTGCATTATCCTCCTGATATGTCTTTTTTTTCATTCAGTTAAAATTATTTGCAATTTGTTTTTAGAAATAATTTCAAGCTTAGAGATTTTTAGTTTCTCTCCTTCGTCTAAAATTCAGATTAAACATTTTTTGATATCTGATGGCGCGAAAGGTTTGTTTATTTGAATAATGTAAGTTTTTTCTATTTTATTTTTTGGATGTTCATATTCATTTACTAATTTTGGATCGTCAGTTAGAAGCAACAATCAGTGACTATCTTTATCCAATCTTCAAATATAATAATAATTTTGAAAATCGTTTGGTAAAATTTTGTAAATTGTTTCGTTGTTCTTATCGGACTTGGAAACAACATATCATTTTGGTTATTGAATAATAAAATCGAGGTTTCAGATTTTTGATTTATTTTAATCTGATCTTTAATTTTTTTTCATTGATGAGTAAAAGTAAGTTCATCATTTTCTTTTATATCTTGTTTGTATGAATTAACCATTTCTTTGTTTAAAAAAAATTGTCACTGATTTATCATCTGCGTAAATTGTCTTCTTGATATATTATATTTTTTTTGAATATATTGGTTCAAAAACATTGTCAATTTTTTTTAAAAAAAAAGAAAAGAGTGTTTAAACACTTTTCTTTTTAAATTTTTCACAGAAAGTTTCAATACTATGTTTTGTATTGTATTGTATTATTCTGCTGTCGTTTCTGTAGTAGTTGCTTCTGTTTCTTCAGTTGTAGTTGTTGTTGTTTCTGGAGTTGTTTCTGGAGTAACTTCTGGAGTTACTTCTGGAGTTACTTCTGGTTGTTCTACTGTTGTTCATGTTGTAACTTCAATTTCTGTTGTTGTTTTTGTTGTACATCCAGCCAATAAAGCTATACTAGATCACAACAATAGAAAAGTAAGTAATTTCTTTTGCATATTATTGTTTTGAAATAAATAAAAAATATAGACAGGAGATGTATAAAAAAAACAAAATTAATTTCAAGTCTTTTATTGTTGATTTTTTTTAGCTTTTGATTAGTCTAAAAAATATTGAATTTAAAATAAATTTTCATATCAGATTTTAATTATCATTTAGTGGCAAAATATGGAGTTAAATGAAAATGAACAAAAAATTATAAAAAATTATAGTATTGTATACAAAATAATATTTCAATATTTAATTTTTTTTGTTTTATTAATAATTGCTAGTTTTATTTCTTATCAATTAATAAACAAAACTGACTGAAACTTAGCAAAAAGCTGACTTGAAATCAGTAAGATTAATATAATTTTGGAATTTAATAAGTTTTTTGATCAAAAAATAAAAAACAAAGATGTGAATGCTTATATATTAAATTGAATTCGAGAAGATGAATGAGATTATATACAATCTTTCAATAACTTGATAAGCTACAAATGATTTATCATTCCAAAATATTTTTCCATTTACAAAACATTACCGTTAAAAAATATAAGTTATTTTGAGCAAAGCGATTATGATGTGAAAGAAATTGAAAACACAGTAAAAAATTTAGTTTTTACGTCAAAGAAAAATTGGACAAATAATATTAAAAAAATATCCTTCCCTTTGGATAATAACATTTTGGAAACATTTAATTTAAAATGCTTGTTTGAAAACAAATTATATCAAAAAACATGTGATTGGTATATACAAAATTTCATTGATTCTTTTTTTGTTTATAATATTTCCTCTGATTATCAGTGACTGCAAAATGCTTTTGATCATATATGAAAAATAAATAAACATAAAATAAATTTTTGTAATTGAATGAAAAAATATGTTTTTTATTCAAATGATATAAATAGTAATATTAGAAATATATTTGAACAATGTAGCAAAGATTTATCAGATTTTTTTAAAAAATTTGAATGATTTGTTGAAATCCAAAAACAATTGGACGACAAATATATAAATAATTTTGTTTATAATGATAACGCACTTAATGAATATAAACTTTTATCTTTTCAGCAAATCATTTATGCAGATTTTTTGAATAATAGAATTAATTTAAATCGCCTAAATTTATATTTTGATTTTGTCAAAGAACTGTTGAAAAGAAATTGATTAGAAAATTTTTATAAGGATGAAATTTATTGGTACAATAATTATTATTTGTATCCAAATTTACAAACAAATTTTAACTATGATAAAAACAATCTTCAAGTTATACTGATTGGAAAATCAGTAAATACAATAAATAATGGTAGCTATTTAATTTGATTCAAATGATTAGTAGAACAAATAAAAAATAAAAAATTAATAAACAATCAAACAGGCGTAATTGAAAATATTGTAAATACTTGAAATCAAGATTTAACTTATAGAATATCAAAAAAAATTGAATGATTCTGATTTTTGACTATTACAAATAAATTTATATCAAACGACAAAGTAAATATTCAATGATATTTTGATATAAAAGATGATAATGAAAATTTACTAAAAGTTATAATAAATCTGATTTATAAAAATGATTCTTTGATAGTTTACGACATTAATGTAAATGATCATAAAATATTAAATGATGTATTAAAAGATATTTTAGCAAAAAAAGAAATGTCATTGCGCGAAGTTTATGATTACATAGCACAAAATCTATTTTTATATCAACAAGATCAATTAAGTTGATTAAAAGATTAAAAAATTGAAAGATTGAAATCTACCCGCCTCTTTTTGGAGGGCTTGCCCGCCTCTTTCTTGGCGGGGATTAAAATAATTAGTAATTGGGACACGAATGAAATGAGGTCTGCTTCAGCAGAGTTGGTAATTGGTAATTAAAATTAGTGACGAGTGACTCGTAACTAGTGACTCGTAACTATAATGTCTTTGTAGCTTTATTACTTTCTATTATTATGTACAAAAGATTTACATTAGATGAATTGAAAACAGTTCAAAATGTATTTATACCAAATTTTTTTTCTATATTAAAAAAAGAAAAATGTATGGTTGCCAGTGATCTTTTTAAAAAACTATTTAAAGATTGAGATGATATTTATTATTTAAATAGAGGTGAATTTTTGTTTAGATTTGCAAAAAAAGATGATGAAATAATGTTAATGGATGAAAAAGAAAAAATTCAAATTGTACTTGATGAAAATGGCAAAAGAGAATTTAATTGAATTATAAAAAATTATTTATTGAAAAAAGAAAAACAAAACTGACAAAAATCAATTGAAACAATATTACTCGATGAATTTAATTTATGAAAATATTGAGATATATTAGGTAAAAAATATATAGTTTATGACATAGAAACAACTGCAAATGTTTCAGATATCAGAGAATTAAAATTTTTGATTGCTTATAGTATGCAAGTAAATGAAAATGGCAAAATGACATATGAATATATAGACCAAGAATGACTGCCTGAATTTGTAAAAAAATTACTTGATTTTGATGGATACGTTGTTTGATTCAACAGCATATGATTTGATAACATAGTTTCTGTGCTTAATGTATGATGATCACAAGATGATATAAATAAATTGAATGCGAAAAGTATAGATTTATTTTTGTTCGTACATGCATTAACATGAAAAAGATTGTCGTTAAATAAAATTTGAGAAGCTCTTGTTGGTATTAGTAAAACTTTGGAATCATGATTGGAATGAGAAAAATTATATAACAAATATATTCAAACTTGAGAAGAAAAATATTTGGAAGAATTTAAACAATATTGCAAAAATGATGTTAGAATGACAGCGTTAATTTTAATCTATTTGATGCATTTCAAAAAACTTTTTATTGAATGAGAAGAAATAGAATTTGATATCCAAGATTTGATAAAAAAATCTAAATTGGAGATCAAAGAAGATATCATAGATATAAGATGAAAAGGAATGTTTGAATAAAAGATTAAAAAATTAAAAGATTAAAAGATTAAAAAATATAATTTTAAATTGAAAAAACGCATGAATATAACCCGCCGTTGTGGGGCAAGCAAACCTGCATGCAGGTAGGCAAGTTCTGTTATTGTACGGCTTTACATAATTAGTGTTCAATTTATTATTTAATATTATATATGCAGTTTAGTGTAAAATCTGATTTAAAAAATTTCTATAACAATCAAGCAAAGAAATATTCTGATACGAGAAAAAAATATCGATCAGATTCCAAATATATTTTGGATGAAATAAATATTTTTGCTAAAATGAAATGAAAAAAATATAAAGTAAAAATTCTTGAATTTGGATGTGGTAGCGGAAGATTGTTGGATAATATAAATTTGGATAATATAAATTTGGATTATGTTTGAGTAGATATTTCAAATAAACTTTTGGATATCGCAAAAAATAAATTTAAAAAAAATAAGTTTAAATTTATCTGTGATGATATTATAAATTATGTGAAATGACTTGAACAAGAATCATTTGATTTTGTGGTTTGATTAGCGAGTTTTCAACATATAGAAAAAAATAAAGAAAAATTTTTGTTGATGAAAAACTTTTATAGAATATTAAAATATGATTGAAAATTGATGATGTTGAATTGGTCTTTTTCAAAATGGTTTATAAAAAAATTTCGGATTCAGATTTTAAATTCATTTTGAAAATTTATAATAAGTTTTGGAAAAAAAGATTGGAAAAATATATTTATTCCACGAACTGATAGAAATAAAGTTTTTCATAGATTTTATCATATTTACACAATCAAAGAACTGAAAAAATTAGTTTTGATGAGCTGATTTTTGGTAAGGAAATTATGATATTTGGATAAAAAATGAAACTACATAAATAATTGGATAGACTCCAAAAACTCTATTTTGATTGTGGAAAAAAATGTTTTTGAAAATTAATAAATTTAATTTATAGTGACGAAAATTTGTAAATGAAAGTTTTTTTTAATTTAAAAAAAGTGCGATAATAACCGCACTTACAATTACTAATAAATTTCTGTTCCCTCAATTTCAATTTCATCATCAGCAATTTCATGCATATCTTGATCATATGCAAAAGAGAAATCCTTAGGTATTTCGTCTTCTTCTAGAACGCAGCAATCAAATTTATTTAAGCTTTCGCTTTTTTTTAATAAATTTGAAATTGAGGTTTTTAATTCTTTGTGATAAAGACAAATCGTTTTAGATTTTTTGTTAGGTAAATTTATTACTTTACCTTCCAAATTTTTAATTTTTTTTATTTGTGAATCCTTTTCTGGATTAACAACAATATGAATCCCTTCACAATTGTTGTAATTCCCCAATCCCACAAAATATAATATTCTGTCATTTTTGTTTATTCTTTTACGATATCTCCTGATGACATGAATTAATTTTGTTGATTCATGATCAAAGTCATTTCCAAAAATTTCAGATATTGGGAATAATCCCTTTTCAGTAGTAATAATGAATAGAAAGTTTACTGCTTCCTCTTCCAATTTAACGTAATCGTATATGTCAAACTTAGGATCAGAAAGCCGACTCCAAAGGAACAATTTTGACTCAAATTTGTAATTGAATTTTTTGATAAATTCATCAAATTCAATGTCCATTTGTTTTTTTAACAGCTTTTGTACAAGAGTTTTAGTTTTTGCAACAATTTCTATTTTTGACAGAAATGGTCTGTCTTCGTTAAACACCACTG
The DNA here is from genome assembly GCA_041657585.1 of Candidatus Absconditabacterales bacterium. Lineage (GTDB taxonomy): Bacteria > Patescibacteriota > Gracilibacteria > Absconditabacterales > Absconditicoccaceae > JBBABP01. Next base: position 16,798 of record JBBABP010000014.1, read on the forward strand.
GCTCTTGTCCATTACCTAAGACAAAAACACTTATTTTTAATTCTGATTTTTCTTTCATAAATTTAATTTTTTTGTTATTAATTTTGTTAACTATCAATGTCAGCATATAAATTTATTTTCGAATATCAATATGTTTTTATAGTTTATTTAGTTCTCGCATAAAAATAGCTGAACTCTGCCCTACATTGAGAGATTCTTTGATTCAAAACATTGGAATATAAACAATGTAATCTACAATATTTAATGTTTGCTTCAATATTCCATCTACCTCATTTCAAAATATTACTGCAATTGATTTGTCAGATTTTATTTTTTTTGATATTTCTTTTAGATTTATAGATTCTTTTGTAATTTCTGCGCCAATTACTAAAAATTTATTTTCTTTGGCAAAATTTATAGCTTCTATCGTATTGTTAAAAATTTTTAATCAAACATTATTTTCCGCGCCAAGAGAAGTTTTACTGACTTTTTTGTTATCAATTGGCGATGGAGAATATCCAGTCAACCAAATGTTTCGTCATAGTGAATCAGCAGTACGAATTATATTGCCAACATTGTAAGCTGAACGAATATTTTCAAGTATTACAACTTTCATTTTGATAATTACAAATTAAAATGGTCTGATTTTTATATTTTTTTTTGGATATTACAACAAAATTTGATATTTTAAAAAAGGTTTGAAATTAGATTACGAATTCATTAGATTGAATATCTTTAAAAATTAAAATAAAAAATGTGAATAACTGAATTTTTGGCGACTTATATGACGGCATTTATAGCTAAAACCTGATATATAAGTATATTTATTGGCATGACTTTGGAAAGCATGATTTTTCCTATGCCAAGCGAAGCAATAATGCCCTTTGCATGATTTTTGATAGCTACCAAAACTTTTAGTTTGTGGATGGTAATTTTGGTAAGTACATTGTGAAGTATCTTTGGATCATTAATTTCTTATTATATTTGAAAATATTGATGAGTCCCATTTGTCAAAAAATTTGGAAAATATTTTTTTTTGGATCATCATGAGCTTGAAATAACTCACAAATTTTTCCAAAAAAGATGAGAAATTACAATTTTTGTAAGTCGTTTTATTCCTATAATTAGACATTTGATTTCCATCCCTGCTGGTATAGGAAATATGAATTTAGTTAAATTTATAATTTATACAACAATTGGCGCTTGATTGCGAAATACTTTTCTTGCTCTTGTTGGGAAATATTTAAAACAAAATCGAGAACTTGTAATGAAATATTCTAAAATAATAGATATTGCAATACTCGTAATTTTAGTTTGAATTATTGTATTGTTTATTTGGAGACAGATAAAGAAAAGAAATAAGTTACGCGTTAAGAGTGACAAGTAACGAGTTACGTGTGACTCTTCAGTGTTCACTGTTCACTCTTCACTGTTTTAATTCCTCCATCGTTTTAGAAAATTTTGGTATTCATTTAATATATGTTTATAAATATCTAAACAAATTGTTTTTATTTTTTCAAGAAATTGAGATCATCAATCCCCCAATGCAGATCATCAAATAATAAAATTCAAAAGTCGTTTATTTATTCTTTTTTCTAAATCTTGAATTTTTTTCATTGAAAGAAACGAAAAAATAAATAATTCATAATTTGTAATTGATTGTTAATTCTGCTAAAGTAGACCAAGTTACTAATATTGCATTTTAGTTTTTATTTTTTTTATTGCAACAAAAAAAATTGTTTTTATTTTTGATTGAAAATATAGGTTAAATAGATATTTATTAAGAAAGTTAAAAAACTTGTAGTTTATTTTATTTTTTTAATTTTCTGTTTTGACTAGGAGAAGAAGAAAAACAAAAAGCATCATATTAAATAAATATAAAATTTGAATGTTGCTAATTGTATTGGGGTGATTATTTTTTTTCTCACTATATTTTGCTGACGGATCACCAATATTAAAATTTTTCCAAGATTATGCTAGTATAGCTTTTGGTCAAATGTGATTGCATATATTTTTTTGACTGTGTATATTAGTTTGAATATTGGTTATGGCAAAATGATATTTAATGAAGGCGATGATTAAACAATTTTTACTTGTAATGATTTTGCTTTCAGCAATATTAAATTTCCCTATTTTGGATTGAGAAGTAGCAAAATATGAAAATTTTTGATGATATATTTCTTGGCCAATAATATATATTTTGAATATAATGTTTGGTGGCAAAAGTATAGCAATTAAGGTTTTTGTGATAATTTTATTTATTCTCGTAATTATATGGATTTTGTATTCATTTAATTTTTCTTTGCCAAAATTAAATATAAATCTTAAACAAGATGATTATCCAGAAAAAAAATATGAAAAATATAATGAAAAATCTGAGAGAAATAATGATGAAAAAAATGAAAATTCAGATTTTTGAAAACCCATTTCTCGTTCCTTAATCAAAAGTTTGTTGAAAAATAAATTAGAACAAAAAATCGAAGAAAAAAGAGTGAGACCAAAAATTAATTTTTCTGGTGAGAAACCAACGTTTAATATTTCTATGTTGGAAACGAACACTGATCAAAACATAACTATAGACGAATCTTTTTTGATGGAAAAAGCAAAGGCATTACAAAATAAATTGATGGAATTTAATGTCCCAATAATGATAGAGTGATTTGATATTTGACCTTCCATAGTTCAAATAAGAATCAAACCAGATGAATGAATCAGACTTTCAACTATTGAAAGTTTATCGAACGATATTTCTCTTTCATTGAAATCTAAGTCTGTGAGAATAGTCGCACCTATACCTTGAACAGATTGCGTTTGAATTCAATTACCAAATCCAAAACCACTAATTGTAAGATTGTGAGATATTTTGTGATCCAATGAATTTAATCAAGACATGAAAAAATCTGACAACAATTTGTCTTTGTGAAAAGCTATCGATGGAACAATAATACATCAAAACCTAGTGTAAGCATCTTCGTAG
>JBBABP010000015.1:0-19693 GCA_041657585.1 Candidatus Absconditabacterales bacterium
TTTTTTATTCTTTTTCTCTCTCGAGAAGTTATTCTACAAGCCATTTTAAACCATTCTTTAGTAAGTAAAGTTCCTAATTATATTCTACTTACATAATGGTGCAATAGTTATGATAATTTTTCTTTTATTTACTAATTATTGCAACAATGAACGAAGCCGAAAAAAAAGAGAAAGACGCCCTTAACAATCCCCCTAGGAAAAAATTACAATATTATGATGGAAAAAATCTGATTATCTATCGTGACAATCTTGCAAAAGCTATAAAAGAAAAAAGAAAAGAGAATCCAAATTATCGTTATGTAGAAGAAGATCATTCTCTTACGCACGTTCGTCCACCTGAACGCTATTCCGCTTGATGAGATCCATATTATATTGCACAAGATAATAAATTTCGTCCTGGTGAAGATTTTTCTAGGCTTGAAAAAAGAATAAAAAATATAGTGTTATCCAAAATATTGTATGAGCATGGTGAAAATATAAATGTTTCAAAGCTTCTCCATGTTAAAAAAATTTTAGGAAATACTCCAGAAAATCTTTTTTCATTAGAAGAAAAAGGATTTATTATTAAAAATTTGTTTCCTGGTGGTCGTTTTTATGGGGACGAAACATATAGTGACTATAATTTAAAAAACAATGATCGTTTTGAACGTCATTGAGAACGAAAAAAAAATGTTGATTACTCGCTCAATTATAGTGAATTTTTAAAAATTCTTGGTATAAAAGATTCCGATATTCATAAAATTGAAGGGATGGATGATTTTTTAAACGATAAAAAATCTAAAATGTTTGAGGAAAAAAATGAATTAGATAAGATAATAAGAGTATTACAAAATATTGATAAAAAATTTGAGAATGGGAAATTTTCAGAAGTAGATAAAAAATTTGCAATCAAGGCAATTGAAACAGTTGCAAAAAGTTTTGATGGTGAAAGATCTATTATATTAGTAATAAACAAGGATTTAAGTTTGTCTGAAGAAACTTTTTGACGAAACAGGCGCGGGAAAGATAAAATTATCAAAATAATTAAAAAAATGGGTGATATAAAGTTTGATATTAATTACCATTTCCATAATAGCTATCTTGGTTCGGGTAGTTTTGAATTAGAATGTATTCCTACAGAAAAATTAAAGATTGGTTTAATTGATATATTAGATAAAGAAAGAATAATAGAAATTGTGAAAATGCGCTATGAAGCACATAATAATGCTGGTACTATTTGCGATGATATTATAGCAGTTGAAATTTTTAATGACAAAGTGATTGCTCTTGAGCGTTCTTTTAGTAGGGATACCGGAAGTTGAGGTAGTGGTCATTATTTTCACGAAAGACATGGTTTTATGTCTTCTAGAGATCGCACAGATATAATTATAAGGATTTTAGATAAAAATCTAAAAGAAATTAAATCTGTTAAACTTCCAGTAGAAAATAGTGAAGCTAAAGATTCAGTAAAATGAAATAATCGCAAGAATGATATAGAAAAAATTATCTCTTTAGAAGGAAATTCTGTCAAGGTATCTAATAAAGAAGGGGAGATTTTTACTGTTAAACTAAAAAATTTGAAAAATTAGCAACTAGAAAAGAAATACCCTAACTATTTTTTTAAGGCCAATTGTGGTATTTTATGTTGTATCTGTTCTTTATTTATAATTAAAATCTGTGTTTCGGCTCAGATTTTTCTTTTTCTAAAAAAATCTAAATTAAAATAATGAAATTATTTTTTTCTTTTGATATCAATTTGAAATTAAATATAAACTATAAACAGTGACGAGTAACGAGTAACGAGTTACGCGTCATTATTCACTAGTCACTATTTACTGTTCACTGTTTGTATTTATGCTTATTCACAAGCCAGTTCTATTGCAAGAAGTTTTGGAAAGCGTATCGTCAGATACGAAAATTTTTGTTGATTGTACTTTGTGACATTGATGACATACTTTGGAAATAATTAAAAAAATCTGACCACAATTGAAAGTTATATGAATTGATTTGGATCAACAAATGTTAAATAAGGCAGAAGAAATTTTACAAAATTTCAAAGATCAAATTAAATTTGTTCATTGATCTTATTCTGATATAGACCAGATTTTAATCCAAAATTGATATCAAAAAGCTGATTTCATACTTGTCGATTTAGGCGTGAATTTACAACATTTCAAAGATTTTTCACGTTGATTTTCTATCAAACTTGATTGAGATTTGGATATGAGGTTCGATAAAAATCAAAAATTAACTGCTTACGACATTCTTAATTCATATTCAATAAAGCAACTTCAAGAAATATTTATTTCTTACGCTCAATTCACTCCAAAAAAATCATTAGAAATCGCACAGACAATAATTACAGAAAGAAAAAAAAATCCAATCAAAACAACATTTAATTTCAAAAATCTGCTTAAATTATGCTGATTGTGAGAAAAAGCATGTGCAGTTATTTTCCAATCAATAAGAATCCAAACAAATCAAGAGATACAAAATTTACAAATTCTATTGCAAAAGCTTCCCAAAATTTTAAACAGTAGATGAAAATGCGTCATCTTATCTTATCATAGCATAGAAGATAAATTAGTAAAAGAAAATTTCAAAAATCTAGTTGGCGATTGACAATTCAAACTAGTTAATAAAAAAGCAGTTAAGACAAATTACAAAGAAATCGAAATCAACAGAGCGTCGAGAAGTGCAAAATTAAGAATAATTCAAAAAAAATAATTTTATTCAGACTTATATTTAAGTTTATGAAAAAATTTGCATTTGTGCCTACAAAATCTATTACGGATTTTTATGGCTGACTTATAAATAAATATAAAAGATCAGAATCTTTGGTAAATATTTTTAAACTTTCATTTCTTATGTTGGCATTTTTTGTATGCTTGTTTGTTTATGTGTATTTTGTAAATCAATCATCAACAAGTTGATATTTTCTTAGAAAAGAAAATCAAAAATTAAGTATAGTTAATTTTCAGTTCGATATACTAAAAACAAAACTTTTGGCATATAAACAGCAAAATCGAGAATCGATTTACAATACTGATTACAAAAGGGAAGTAATAGATGTCCAAGCAGAAGTTGTTAAAATCCCTTCAATTATGCAACTTAGCAAAAATTAATATTCCCCCAAAATTTATGATAAATTTCATTTTTTAATTGAAAACTATATTTCCTTTGCTTTCAAAATAATCTACATTATTTTCATCTTCTGATTCTTTTTCAAGGCGTTTTTCGCATTCTTCACAACGTTTTACAAAAGGATCGTTCAAAACTATTGCTTGAACTATCATGTCTTCAATGTTTATAGTTTCATCTTTCAGATTAATCAAAAAAACATCTTCATCAGAATTTTTATTTTTTTCTTCAGCTCATTCATTTTGATCTACAAATCTTGCAGTATAAGTAGGTATATTTATGTTTCTTGTAAAATTATTTCCACAAGATTCACAAGTTTCATTGATTCTGCATTTGGTGTCATCAAGAGTTCAAAGAATTGAATCGTTATTTAAAGATTGTATTGTAAATGTCCCAGAAATGCCTTTTTTTTCTAATCCTTTAATCTGATCAGAAAATTTATTATCAAAATAAATGCTGTCTTTTTTGCCTGTTTCATTCAATAAATCAGCAATTTTTATTAAAAAATCTTTGTTCTTTAATTTTTCATCAGATCTCATTTTTTGATTTCTCATCAGATCTCATTCTTTTTTTTCTCATCAGATCTCATTCTTTATTTTCTTATCAGCTTTTTCAGATCATTTTTCAGATTTTTCAGTAAATTTTTCTTTGGCATTATTTAATTTGCCTTTCATTTTATTTTAAATAGTATAAAATAATAAAAAATAATGATAAATGATTTTACATTTTTTTAGATTATTTGCAAATTTTATTAAATGCCATTAAATTTACAAAAACAGCTTAATATAAGCCAAATAACAAAAAAAGATTTAAATTTTTCCGAAAAAAAAGATATTTTTAACAAACTAAAAGCCATTATCAAACCTAACGAAAATGTAATAATTGCAGTTAGTTGATGATCCGATAGTGTTTTTTTATCATGTTTAATTTACAAATTTTATTTATTTCAAAAATTAGATTTACAAAACCTGTTTTTTCTGCATTGTAATCATTGAGTAAGAAAAGAAAGTGATCAAGAAATGAAATTTGTCAAAAATTTTTTCCAATGATCAAATTTTATTTACGTAAAAAGAGATTTTAAAAAAGAAAAAATAACTAAAATATCAGAAAATTTACTTAGAATTCGGAGATATGGCGAGTTCAAAAAAATATTAAAAAAATATAAATCAGATTTAATTTTTTTTGGGCACAATCATACTGATCGTGTAGAAACAACATTTATGAATTTACTTCGTTGATGTAATCAAAATTGATTTTTATGAATGGATTTTTTACAATCTCACAATTTATTGCCAAACACTAAAATTTGCAGACCACTTATTTCATTAAATAAGGATTATATTTTTTATTTTTGTAAAAAGTTTCAAATTCCATTTATTTCAGACAAAAGTAATTTCGACACAAAAACAAGTTTGAGAAATTTTTTGAGAATAAAGATTTTGCCACAGCTGTTTAAATTATCCAACAAACAAACCCCAACTACAAACACATTTTTGCAAAGCATGAAACAAGTTTATTCTTCTATTTCACAATCAAAAAAAGAACAGGAAGTGGATTTTTACTTAGAAAAACTATCTCCATCAATATATCGGAATGCTAAATTTTATTATATTTTAAATATCAAAAAAGAAAATATAAAATCAGATTTATTAATTAAAGTTTTAAATGAATTATGAATATGCAAAAACATCAATTCAAAGTTTATAAACGAGATTACAAATTTTCTTCAAAATTCCAGTGATTGATACAAATATTTTCAATCAACATATTTTTTTGTTTCCCATGGCAAAATCTATATTATTTCAGCTCCAAAATTTTTTCGACAAAAATATATTGATAAAAAAAAACTAATTAATAATTTATGAAAGATAAAATTTGAAAATCAGATTTTTGATATTGATTCTTCAAAATTTATTTGAAGTTCTTTAAATTTTCCAAAACTTTGAGATAAATATAAAAATAAAACATGGAATCAATATTGCATTTCAGCTAAAATTCCAATTTTTTGGAGAAATTTCATTCCTGTTTTGACAACTCAATCCAAAATTATAAAAGTTTTTACACATAAATTTTAAATCCAAATGATAGAAACAATTTACTTGCGACTAAATTTATTATGAAAATATTCATGATTGTGAACAAATGTCATTTATGTTTTAGTTGTTTTGTATATAATTTTTATTTATATTTTGATTAAGGTGCATCAAGATATTATAAAAACCAAAAAAAAATTAGAGCAAAAATGAATCTGGAGATACGACAATATTCGATATATTTTTTCTACTTTTGCGTATCAATCTAACCTTACTTGAATTGATGCTATTTCAAATATTCAATGACTAAAAGTAGTTTTTCAATCAGATAAATTAAATTATTTTTCAAATCATAAATTAATCAAAACAGAAATTGAAAAATTGGAGGATGCTTTACAAAAAACAATAATTCCAAAAGAAGAACGAAGTAATATTAATATTATCAAAGGTAAAATATGAATTTTGAAAATATTTGAAAACATTTTGTGATTTATCACAACAATTTTTACGATATGAATATATAAATTATTTTGGTAGAATTAAGCTTTTTTATAATATTTTTTATATCAAAGATAGATAGCAAAAGTCAGCAAAACAATTACAAATATATTTTCTGTTGGTCAGACTTTTGGCACTTTTGTAATTATTTTTTTTGTTGTTGGCGTTACGGCTGCTTTTAAAGACGTAACTGTGAAAGTATAAACCTTTTCTTTTCAAACATTATTTGGAACAAATTTTACTATAAATTCTCAGTTTCTTGAAATTGGAAATTCATATTTTTCAGTTGTCATATTCACAGTAGTCAATTTATTAAAAACACTCGCAGATGGATCTCGTAAAAAAATGTCAATTTTATCACTTCATCCAACGGCTATCCATGTTAAATTTACTTTGTTTCAATTTATTGTATGAGATATCCCAGCTAATGACATATCTGCTCAAGCAGAAGCATGAGTCGAATCAACAGTTTGATATTTTCATTCTCAAGAAGTTTTATCAGCTAATTTAAACCAAATCTCATTAGATACATCTCAAGGCATATCGCTATCATCTTTTGGTATCACAGACAAATAATATACAGTATTTGGATTGATAGTATCTGTTAAATTTAATTCCATTGTTATTCAAGTTTCTGTTCAAGAAAACGTAAAGCTTTTTTCTTTTGATTGATCAACTAAAGCTGTATTACTCAATATTTCATCTAAAGAATATGGACCATAAATTACAGTATATTTTTTTATTTTTGTTCCAAAATCGTCAGAAATCAAAGGAGATTTGATTACTATTTTTTCAGTTGTAATGCTGTCTACTGTAATTTTTTGAGTATTTTTATATCCAAAAAGAATAGCACTATTCAAGTCGCTTATAATATTTCACAAATCGCCAGTCAACGCAAAAGTAGTTCAAAAAAATAACAATCAAACAATCATAAGTTTAGATAAATTGTTTTTTAAAAATCTGATTTTTTTCATCTTTAGATATTAATTTTTAAAAAGATAAGAAAGCAAGAAAAGCTATAGAAAGCTATGAAAGCAATAATGGCTTTGGGGCTTTTTTGGCTTTAAGGCCTTTAATACGTTATTCTATGAATTGTATTTTCAATTTTCTTGAATCATTTTTTTCATTTCCGTATTCCATTATACTCAGATTTTTAAATTTTGCAAATTTTTGCATTGTTTTTTTATGCCAAAAAACTATTAAGATTTTATTAACAAAAAATTCTAATAAAATATTAACAAAAAATAAAGAAAGGAGGACTTTACACAATTAAAAATCAAGAATTAAATACAAACAAAAAATCTAAATAAAAAAAATCTAAATATATGACAAAAATTAATAATACCGAAATCGAAATTCAAAAAAAAGAAAAAGCAACTTTAAAAAGAACATTACGAGAATTTGCATTGGAAAATATTGAATTTGAATTGTTTAAGTATTCTGAAGGAGAATTTCCAAACCTAATAATTAAACACAAACTTGAAAAAGCTATTCTTGAAAAAATAATGGGGTTAGATTTTTTAGTTCAGAATGAGAGAAAACTTCTTTTTTATGAGTTGCCGAATTGTTTTATAAATGATTTTAACGACAACACACATTCAATTCTATCAAATTTTTTTGTAATATCATTATTAGATATTTGCAAAAAAAAAGAAAGTTTTGACGCGGTTTCCAAAGAAGAAATTACCAAAAATCTTTCTGATGTTTTACTTTTGTTATGTAAAGAAAATATTGATTTAGAAACAAAAATTAAAATTGTTTCCATAATTGATAATGATTTAAGAACAAAAATAAAAAAAGAATTTAAAAGAAAAAAATACATAAAATATAAGGATTACATTATTTCCGAACTTATAAATTATGGAATTATATTGTTTGAAAAAGATAAAATAAAATTCACTCCTGAAGTTATTTATTGGTTTTGGAGTAAACGGCAAAAAAGAAATTATTATTTAGTTTAAAAATAAATTTAAAATATTTAAGATGGAGTTATCGCCCCATCTTTTTTTACTAAAAATTAAAACATTAAAGAACAATATTAAGTAATTTATTAATGAAAATCTTTAATTGCCAATACTCAAATTACCAATTATTCTTTTTTACGGTGTTATCCTATTCGCGTATCTTGGGAATGGAATTGATTCTCTGATGTGGTGCAAATTACAAATCCATCTTACCAATCTTTCAAGTCCAAATCCAAATCAACTGTGAGGCACTCAACCATATTTTCTCAAATCCAAATATCGATTAAAATATTCAACAGGCAATTTTTCTTCTTTTATTCTATCCAAAAGTTTTTGATAGTCAGATTCTCTTTCACTTCATCATATTATTTCTCAGCATCATTCTGGCGCCAAAAGATCGGCATTCAAAACGTAGTTTTTATCTTTAGGATCTTCTTTCATATAAAAAGCTTTTACATGTTTTGGATATTTTTCCACAAATAAACAATTCTCATATTTATTCATCAAAATAGTTTCATCATCAGCTCACAAATCATCTCAAGATTTGATGTCAGATCAAAGTTTATTCAATTCTTTGATTACGTCTTCATAATCTTTTCTGATAAACGGAACTTTTATTTTCTGCAGAGGCACGATATCTCTTTCCAATATTTTTAACTCATTTTGATTTAATTTCAAAACTTCTTGAATAATATAATAAATCAGATTTTCTTGTATTTCCAAATTTCATTCATGTCCAACAAATGCCATTTCAGCATCCATCATCCAAAATTCATTCAAATGTCTTCTTGTTTTGCTTTTTTCTGCTCTAAATGTTGGGCCAAAATCAAATACACGACCATGTGCCATCATTGCCGCTTCTATATAAAGTTGTCAGCTTTGTGACAAATACATACTTTCTCAGTTTACATGTTTCACTTCATATAAATTAGATGTTCATTCACACGCCGTTGGAGTGAAAATTGGAGCATCGATTTTGATAAAATTATTATTTCTAAGCCAATCGTAATTTGCATAAATTATAGTGTTTCTGATTCTTTGAATCGCTCGTTGTTTATCTGATCTCAATCGCAAATGCCTATTATCAAGCAGAAATTCTGGTCAATGCTCTTTTTGTCAAATAGGATAATCATTAGTTTTTGTAATAATATTTAATTCTTTAACTTGAATTTCATATTCTTCTTTTTTTGGATGTTTACAAACGCTTCATTTTATTATCAAAGAAGTTTCTATGCCACAAGCAGTCAATTCATCAAATTTATTATCTCAAATATTATTTTTTTCTATGATAAGTTGTATGAATCCCATTCAATACCTAAGCTCTACAAAGGCAATTTTACCTGAAGATCTGATGTGATTGATCCATCATCAAAGTTGGATTTCTTTTCACAAAAATTCTTCACCGATTTCTTTAGTCACAAACATAATATTTTAATAAAAGAATAAAAAGCAGACTTTAAAATATTTATATGGTTGATGATTTCAAGTATTAAAATATAACTACAAAATTTATAATAAACATCTAATAGAATACTATCTGTGGTTTAATAAGATATTTAAAATTAATTATGTAAATTGGATATTTTCATGGCAGAGCAGTATAAAACTAATTTTTATTTAGATTTTTTTTATCAATTATTTTATTAAAAATTAACTTGACTTTGCGTGCCAAATACATTATATATAAAACATAAATATAAATAAAAAAAAATATGGAAAAATTAGTTATAATTTTAGTGGTTTTTTGTTTTGTTATTATAGTTTATTTCGTCTTAACAATCAAATTAAAAAAGTTTTTTGAAGAACAAAAAAAAAAAATGAAGAAGAAAGTAAAAAACTTTTAAATTTGTTAATAAATGAATTAAATAAGTTACAAGACAAAAACAAAGAAGATATAAAAGAGGCAATATCTTCAATTGCCAAATTTTATTCTTGCATTCTAGTTGATTGCGACGAAGAAATACTTCATTTACTTGAAAAACAAGGAAGTTTTTGTGATATGTTTTCAAAAATAAAAGAAATCATAATTGCAAAAAACAAATTTGAAAATATTCCAACATTTTTTCCTCATGGTGGTTGGGACATCTTTTTTCAAGTAGACATAGTAGATATTGAAGAAATAAAAAAAGAAAGAGAAAAAACAAAAAATCAGATTTCTTTTTTTATTACTGAAAAATTGAAATCTGAATTTAATTGTTGTAATTAGTTCAGATTAAAATTTATGCCGGAGGATTATTATCTTTCCGGTTTTTTTTATTCATGATCAATTTCTTTTACATAAAATATCATTACTAACAAAATAATTCCACAAAAGAAAAAAGCAAATTTATTCCCAAAATATTGAGTCAGACATCATGTGATTATCATTACTGCAAACATTGTCAAACTGCTTATCAATCAATATGCTGCAGATCAATATTCTTTCTTGTGGTATTCTCAAATATTAAAAAAATATCTTCATTCCAAAATATTTATTACTATTCCAAAGAAAGTTCATAATCCAAAACTATATAAGTTCAAAAAAGCATAAGTATCATATTCTTTTATAAAGTGGGGGAATACGATGACTCATATACCAAAAATTAATGTAAAAATAATAGAAATTATTTTTTTCTTTTTTTGATAAACGGCAGTTATTATATGGCCAAATATAGTTCATAATACAGAAAAAATAATAATCAAAATTGTGCTTTTTGGAACCTTATTAAAAGTATCTATTCAGATTCCTAACATTTCTTGTCAAACCGCAGTAGAAACAGCTCGCAAAATTGATATCGGAAGCAAAAGCCCAATATATTTTTTGACAATTCAAAATATATTTGGAACGATAGTTTTGATAGAAGAAAAAAAATTCTTTTTTTGAAAAAATTTATCATATCACAAAAATAATGTAAAAAAATTACTAACCATCAATAAAAATATAATAATCCAAAATCAAGTTCAATCCCATTTGCTATAAATTGTAAATCACCAATAACTTCACAACAAAATCCCAATCAACATTATTATATTTAGTATTCAATTTATTACTGTTTCTGGAAGTCAGGATTCATGAATTTCTGTTGCTAAAATAATAGATTTTATTACTAACCAAAATCAATAAGCTAATCATATAAAACCCAATAAAACAATAAAAATAACAAAAGGTTTGTAATCCAAAAAAAATCAAGTAATTAAACAAATACCAGCCAAAATTCAAGAAAAAATAGCTATATTTTTTTTCCTGAAAGAATAAGCTATAGATCATCAAATTAAATATGCCACAGTTGAGCCTAAACTTATATATCAAGCAATTTCTTGTAGACTTATATTTCCTTCTTTTAGAAATGACCATAAAAAAAATTTCACCATTCACAAAAAAATACTTCGTGCCAATACAATAATTACAAAAATTATAAAATTTTTATATTTTTTCATAATTTTATTCAGATTAAAAGATTTCATAACAAAAAAATATGAAGCAAATTTATAATAAAAATCTGAATGAAATCAAATAAAATTATTTCGTTGAATATCGTTTGTTTTTTTTTAATATTATAATAACAAAAAAATATTAATTATATAAATCTTCAGTATAACCGAATGAAATATCTTTTATTAGCAAAATCTGCTTTAATTATAAGACTAAATTTATGAATATAGACTCTATCAATCAATATACATCAGAAAAAAAAACATTTTTTCGCGAAATATGGGAAAAGATAATTTTGTATTTATCAACCCAGCATGATCATAAAAAAATAATTTCATTCCTAAACAAAACTGGTATAGTGGATATTGACGAGTGAGAAAAAAATATATATATTTGAGTACCAAATGAATTTATACTTACTCAAGTAAAAAAATTTTTTGCTAAACCATTGAAAGACGCAGTTAATGAAACTTATAATCCACAATTTAATATCAAATTTATTATTTATTCATGATTTTCAAGTAATTGAAGTGATCTTTTGATTAATATGAAAAAAATATTGAATATCAAAGAAACGAAAAAAATAGAAAATTATGAAATCAAAAAATCAATGAAAAATGATTTAACTGATTATTTTGGAATACTTTTTGATCAATCTTTCAGATTTGATACTTTTGTTTCATGAGAAAACACTCGTATGGCCTTTGCTTCAGCTAAGGCTGTTGCAGAAAATCCATGACAAGTCTACAATCCTTTGTTTTTATATTGAAATGTTTGATTGTGAAAAACGCATTTGATGCAAGCAATAGGCAATCAAATTATGCAAGAAAATCCAGAAAAAGTTGTTTTGTACCTTCCAACAAGTAAATTAGTTGATGAAATAATAACTGCTGTTAGATCAAACAAAATGTCCATTTTTTTACAAAAAATAGAAAATGTTGATGTTTTGCTAATTGATGATGTTCAATTTTTAGCGAACAAAGAAAGGACACAAGAAATATTTCACAATATTTTTAACGATTTTCAAATGGGAAAAAAGCAAATAATCCTTTCTTCTGATCGTCCGCCAAAGGAATTGGTAAATATAGAACCTAGACTCAAAAGTCGTTTTTCTTTATGATTAGTTACAGATATTCAAGCACCAGATTTTGAAACGAGAATTGCTATTTTACAATCAAAAATGTTGGCAAAATCTGAAAATTTTGATTTTGAATTTTTGGAAATCATAGCGAAAAACATCAAAAATAATGTAAGAGAATTGGAATGAGCATTAAATATTTTGATTACGAGAAAAAAAGTTTTGAACAAAGAAATATCCAAAGAAGATGTATTTGCTTGCCTCAAAACTCTTTGATATTGCACAGAAAACAAATCAGAAATTACTGAAACTGCGATACAGTCAAATACAAAAAGCGAACAAAATTTTGCAAATTTGGTTGAGATGGTAAGTAAATATTACAATATTTCTGTGAGCGATATCAAATCAGAGTTAAAGAAAAAAGAAGTTACAAATGCTCGTCAAATTTTGATGCTTTTGGCAAAAAAATATTTTGACCGAACTTTAGAAAAAGTTTGAAATTATTTTTGATGAAAAGGGCATGCCACAGTTATATATGCAATAAATAATATAGAAAGTAAATTAAAAACTGACTCAAATATGGCGCATGATATGCAAATTTTTGTTGAGCGATTAAAGAAGTAAACAAGTTAAATAATGTTTAAAAAAAAATTCAAGTTTAACGCTTCGCTTGGACATACTTTTTTTCATTGCTAAAAAAAGTATGCAAAAAAATCTAGGAAAAACATCCGCCATTTTGTTTTTCCTTTGGCATACCAATCAAAGTAATCTTTCCAGCGCTTTTCGTAAATTAAAGTAATTTTTTTTATTTGATTTCCATGCAAAAATAAGTTCCCGAAAATTTGACAGAATTTAATTTTTGAGTATAATATGATAAAGTTACAAAGGCTACAAAGGTTTCAAAGCTAAAAAAGCCCTAAAGCAAAAAACTTTATCTTGCCTTTATAGCTTTCTATAGCTTTCTATAGCTTTCTATAGCTTTAATTACTTTATAGCTTCTTTATTATTTACGTTATCAAAATGAAAAAAATTACTTGGCTAAAATTATTGCTTATAAATTTATTTTTGCTTCCATTAATATTTTTTGCTATCAAATATAATGCATCAAATGTTTTGGCGGACGAAAATCGAAACAACAATAATTTTTTATCTCGAGATTTATTTTGGAATAATCGATGAGGTTGAGTTGACACTGGAACGCTTGTAGATGCACTTTTTACTTCAGGCTGAGCATATACAAATAATCGAAACTGATATCAGTGATGTGAAATATCTCAAGATACTTGAGTAATTTTTTTAGATGCTTGAACAGATACGATTCCAGAATATTTATCTGGAAATATGATTTATGTCCTAAACGAAGGTAATTATACAACAACAAGACCAATAAATTTTTCATGAAATTGTATAGGATTTGTGTGATATTGAAATGTTTTAATATACAGTTCTGGAGATACACAAACGTGATTTAATATAACAGACAAAAGTTATTTAATCCTGGATAATATTAAGATTAACTGAACATGAAATGGCGTTCAGCTTAATAATTGAATTGTCTACAACAACGTTTCATACACGACAATAAATAATGTCTCGTTATACAACAATATATCATCGGCATTTCTTATCAACAATAGTTACGGCAATATAATCAATAATTCATCTGGTTATAATAATTCAATCTGAATTTATGTGGAAAACTCAAGTGGAAATATTTTTACATGACTAACTATTTATTCCAACTCGGGTAACTGAATGTCGTTGAGTGGATCAGATTCAAATATATTTTCAAATTTACAAACTTACAGCAATACCTGAAACTGAATTTATATTTTAAATTCAAATAACAATTCTGTATCTAATTCAAGATTTTATAACAACGTTAATTATTGAGCGTATTTTGATTGATGATCAGGAAATGTGATTAATTCAGTAAGTTGATTTAACAACTGATATGAATGATTATTTTTTCAATCAAACAATAGCACAATTACAAATTCAAATTTTTATTGAAATGAAACATTATGAGCGAGGATTCAGTGAACAAATAATAATGTATCCAATATTACATCTTCATGAAATAGTGGGCATTGAGTAATTTTACTTTTGAGTTGAAGCACAATAACAAATATACAAAGTACAAATAATGTAGAAAAATGAATACTGATAACTTCTTCTTACAACAATATATTTTCATGACTTACTTCTGCTCGTAATTTATTAGACTGAATATGGCTATATGGAAATTCAAACACATTTACAAATATTATTTCTTCGTCAAATACATGAAACTGAATCACTATTTATGACTGAGAAACCAATATATTCAACATAGCAAATTCTTATTCAAATTTATGAAACTGACTTGATATACAAAATCCTTCATCAATTAATGAATGAAATTCAATCACGAATTCAAATTTTTATTCCAACACAGGAGATGGAATTATTATTTCAGGTTCACAAAATAATCTTTTAAGCTGAATCAATTCATATTCCAATTACGCATGAATTGAGATATTAAATAGTTCAAACGGTAACTCGATTGTCAATTCAAATATTTATTCCAATCAATCAGTTTGATTATCTGTTGATGATGGCGACACAAATAATTTCACAAACATTTCTTCTTCATGAAATATATGAAATTGATTTTCTTTAATTAATTGATCAAGTTGAAATTTAATTACAAGTTTCATCTGACGCAATAATGATTATTGAATTTATGTACAAAACTCGTCAAACAATACTTTAAGCTGAATTAATTCGTATAATAATATTTCATGATGAGTAATTATAGATACTGCAAACAATAACATATTAAATAATATAATTTCTTCTTGAAATAGCATATTTTGACTTTGAATAAGCGCTTGAAGTTGAAATGCAATTTCAAGTTTTCAAAGTCACAATAACACATGAGCATGATTAATTTTGAATAGTTCAACAAATAATATTTTATCTTGAATTACCGCTTACTCAAATTCAGACAATTGAATAAAATTGACCGATTCAGATTACAACACAATTTCAAATTCTCAAACTTATAATAATACATGAAGGGGAATTTATTTTAATAATTCTAATTTCGGAACAATAAATTTAACAACTATATATAATAATACAAACAATTGATTGTATCTAAGTTGATCTTCAAACAACGCAATTAACAATTCTCAATCTTATAGTAATACTTGAATATGAATTTATTTATCTAATTCTTCAAATAATACAATCAATAACTCAAAAGTATATAATCATATTTCTGAATGAATCCTTTTAATAAACTCTTCGAGCAATTCAATTAATAATTCTCAAACTTATAATAACGACCATTGAATTTCTTTATTGTTTTGAAATGGCAATGCAGTTAATAACTCTCAATCTTATAATAACGACCATTGAATTGGAATAGAATACTCAAGCAGTAACATTATAAATGCGGTTCAGACATATAATAATGGCTATTGAATTGGCATAGGAGAAGATTCTACTTGAAACCAATATTACTGAACATTAAAAGTTTTTTCTAACAATAGTTGAAACTTTGACTGAACAAGTTGAAATGATCAATATCTAACTTGATGAACGTGAATATATTTTTCAAGTCTTTGACGAAGTTCATGAACATTACTTACTTGAATTTCTATGTCTTGGAATTATATCACAAATCCGATTTACAACTCAAGTTATTTGTTAAATTGGAATAGCGGATTTACTTATTTTATGTGAAATCAAATATGGACGTGAACTTATCCTATCAATTATAGTTATGGATCTCAAATACTCAAACAAATTCAGCCTGTTATTTATTCTTGAACTTCTTTGATAACTTGATTAACTTACAGTTCATTGCAATTTATCTGATCAGATATGACTGTAATTTCGTGATCGTTAACTGCAAATAATTATTACACAACTTGACCAGTGATTCTAACATATTCAACTACAAGTCTAACAAACTATCAATTATTTTGAGATATTACAAATTTATCAAGCTGAACTATTTCAACAAGCTGATCGATTTCTGTGATTTTCACATGATCAGATTGAACAAAAAATATTGTGGTTCAATTTTATACATGAAATATTTTCGCAACACATTATGCTACAACAATTACATTAGATAACACAGTTCCCGCTATGACGTGAACGACTTTGTCGTGATCAAATGTTACAAGCTGATGATATTACAATACTTGAGTTAGCTTTACATTCTACGACACAAATCTTTCTTGAGCTACATTATATTCATGAAACGATACGACATGAACAAATTATACTTCATGACAAATAATTACATGACAGGCAACTTATAGATTAGTAGTTTCAGATTTTGCAGGAAACATTACGTCAAAAACATTTACGATAGATGCAGTTAATCCATCTACAACATTTATATCGCCAACAAGTTGATCTACAATTACTGGTAGCGCGACAGTTCAGTTTATTCGATCTTGATCAGATTTTAATATGTCTTGATATAATTTATATTTATACAATAGTTGAAGTTTAGTCTACACAAGTACACAAATTACGTGAACAACTTTATCTTTATTTATGTATAATTGAACATATTCTGGATATATTATAGCCCAAGATTTTGCTGGCAATACTTGAATATCAAATATAAATATTTTTACAGTCAACGTTCCTTTGCAGTGAATAATTACTCTAACTTGAAGTAATTTCTTGTACAGTGGTTGACAAGCTTATGTCAAAAATCCAATATCTTTAATTCTGACTACAAATAAAATAAGTTATTATACAATCACATGAGATATTGTTTTATCTACGATTACTTGAATTGTTAGCACAAGCACAATTTCATTCAATCTTACTTGATCAGATGCGACAAAAAATATTTATGTTCAATTTTACACAGGTAATGAAACAACTTACAACACTTGATTAAGTTTAATTTTAGATTCTGCGTGACCAACAACGCCAACTTTAAGTTCTCCAACAAGTTGATGAAATATTATTTGAACTGGAAATTTAATTTGGTCTGCTTCTGTTGATAGTGGCGTTGGAATTTCATGATATTATTGCTATGTTTCAACTTCGCCAATATTCGCTTCTAATTTCACGAGTTGATTTACAAGCTGAACATGATTGCAAATTCAAAATAGCGTAAGTACAAGTTGAACTTTGTATTGGTATGTCGTAGCAGTTGATAAATTATGAAATACTGGCACTAGTTCAACAATCCAATCATTTATTTATACTCCTATACTTGATATAATTTCAGATTCATTTTCTTTTGATCAAATAACTAACGCAAAGTTAGATAAAGTTTATAAGTCAGATACAATTACAATTGCATGACTTAGCGACTCAACACAAGTATTGGCGCAATTAACAAAATGAGCTTTGTACATAAATTGAACATTCGTTTGAACTACATGAATGGTTCAAAATTGATCAACAGTTTATATAGAGCTTATTTCCAGTGATGAATATGAAACATCGGTTACATCTACTTTGAGCATATGAAGTAGGTCAGCGAGATTTAAAATTACAACAAAATCTGAAAATTGAACAAGTTCAGATAATACAGATTGTGAAGATGACGATAGCTGTGATTTAACTAATTCTAAAAAATTACAAATTATATCTATATTCAATACTTTAAAAAATATTTATTCTGACTCTACCAAACAAAACGAATTTGTTGCCTTATTAAAAACTAAGTTGCAAGAAAATATAGATTATTATCAGGCACAAATAGATAATGATTCTAATTCAAGTAGTGTTGATACATTGAGAGTTCAGGCTTTACAATATTTATATGATCTTGCAGATAATTATTTATGAAATACAAACACAATTTATTGATACACAAATACTGATCCAAAAAAGCACGTTGCTCCAAATGGCAAGGTTTATACAATTACTTATAATTCATCTACAAAATTATATACATCCCCAAATTTTATATATCCAAAAACATTTAAAAATTTACAAGACCTTAGATCATATATCGATATAAATAATTGATGAACGACTTATTATTCTTCAAGCACAACAGATAGTGTCGACACTTCACGAAATGCAAGTTATGTTGCGCCGAATGGCAAATTTTACAAAATATATAGAACGACAGACGGTAGATATTCTTCTTACAATTTCATCTATAAAAATTATTTCGATTCATTTGAATCTACAAAAAATTATATTTATATAAATAATAAGAAATAGAACCTCTGTAACCTCTGCAACCTTTGAATCCTTTATTCTCAATATACCCTTATTATCTTCTCAACAGTTTCATCCCAAGAAAAATTTTTTTTTGGGATCATTTCATTTTCAAAATTATTATTTTCGATTTCATTTTTAAATTTATTAATCGCATTTATAATTTCATCTGTCCTGCTTGGACTTATAAATTTCACATTTCACCGAACTACTTCAGGCAAAGATGCAACGTTAGTTGTCACAAGTGGTTTTCACATAGCAACTGTTTCTGTATGAACGGAACCAAATCATTCAGACAATGATGGGGCAATAACCAAATCACAACTAGCAACCAATTTGCGCAGTTCTTCTTTTTCAAATCAATTAAAAATCTGAATATTTTTTCAAATTTTCAAATTATCTTTATCCAACATATTTTTAATTTCCAAATTTTTTTGCAAATATTTTATTTCATTTTTTATTTTTTCTGTTCTTTTAGAATCAATTAAATTAAATACGAACAAAATATTTTTATTTTTTTCAACAATTTTTAATATGGCTTGAATCAAATAATCAATTCATTTAGATTTACCAGCGTGTCAATAATACAGTACAACAAAACGATTTTCCCATCAATATTTATTTTTCAATTCTTGAATTTCTTTATTTTCAACTTTTTTTATATCCCAAAAATCATAATCGACTCAGTTATAAATCATTTTAATTTTTCTATCTGGAATTCAATAATAAATTCTGATGCAATTCATCGTATAAAATGAAACGCAATGATAAATATCGTATGGCATAGAAAATATTAATTTTTCAAAAATTTTATATCGCCATCAAACAAAATTTCATTTATAATTATTCCATAATTTCCCAAAAATTTCATGAACCGTTAGCACAACTTTTTTTTTAAATAATCTTCACAACAAACTTGCAGGTATTGCACCACCATAAGTGCTTGTATGAATTAACGATATATCTTTATTTTTTTTCAATATTCAAATTCATTTCCAAATAGAAAATAAAATAAATTGCCATCTGTTTTTTCAAATTCTGTAAATATTCAGATTTCATTTTTTTTCATTTTTATTCAATTTTTTATCAAATCTACTAGTCAAAATAGAAATTTTATATCACTTATCCAAAAGTCTTTTTATTATATTTTCAAAAACATTTTCCAGTCATCATCTATGAGGAAAATAATAATCAATTACAAAAAAAATATGTTTCATGACTTTCAAATAAAATAAATTTCAATCAAACAAAACCAATATAAATAAAAAACAATAATTTTCAATAAATAAAATTTTTAACAAAATCTGGCTAATTTCAAGTTAGCAATTCATACCTAATCTATTTTAATCAGATTCCCCCTTATCTTCAAAAACAGTGCAAAAACTTGACA
>JBBABP010000016.1:0-4712 GCA_041657585.1 Candidatus Absconditabacterales bacterium
TATAAATGAACCTAAAGACGTTATCCCAAAAAAATATTTATGACAGCAGTTATTCAATCGATACGCAGTCAAAAATTTAGCGGAACAAGGCAAAGTAGATTTAACTAAGTTGCCAACTTATAAACAAATGGAAGAAATAAGATGATGAGAAGAAAATCATCAAAAATTTTTAGAAGATAATTTTCAAAAAGATTGAGAAAATCTGTTTCCTGGTTTTCGAGATCCAGACTACAAGGAATTCAACGATGTTGATAAACGAACGGATTGTTGGTTGTCAGATGGATACAACATAGGAATCAGCAAAGATGGTATGACTCATCGTAACAGCCATCTTAATTGTGGTTTCTCTTTGCGTTTTCTCAAGCCTACCAAATAAAGAGGCAGGTAAACCCGCCAAATAAAGGGGCTGGTAAACCCACCAAATAAAGAGGCAGGTAAAAATTAGGCCGGCCAGAATGGCCACTTATCGAGCAGTAAAACAGCATATAAACTGACAAAATTCACTTCAGACATTAAAATTCAACTTCAAAAAACATATCAATAAAAAAATCTCGCATTGATGCGAGATTTTTTTCAAGTGATTTATCAATCGCCCCTACTACATTTTTAAATTTTATTTTCCTTTTGAAATTGAAAATTAAATAATTACACTGACCTTGTTCAAGTAAATTTTTACTTATTTTTAAAAAAATGGACATCTCTGAATTCAAAGTGACGTTTGATGGAATATTACAAAATTATGTAGATGCCAAAATCCAGCAAACAAAAAAACTTTTGGATAATGATAGATTAAATAAATTTATAGATTATATAGGAAGTTTTATATTTTCTTGATGAAAAAGAATCAGACCATATTGCCTACGGTTGGCATACAAATGATTCGGTTGAGAAAATGAAAAGGCAATACTGAATTTCTGAATAATTTTTGAACTGCTTCATACGATGGCATTGATTCATGACGATATTATCGATCAATCAGAAAAAAGACATAATGCCTCTACGATGCATCAATTTATAAATTCTATTTTATGAACTTGAAATATGCATATTGCAGAATCTCAAGCAATTTTAGTTTGAGATTTGCTTCTTTCTTGGGTTTATGAACTTTGGTTCAAAAATCATGATTTTTCTGAGCCATTACTTTACAGTGCAAGACAAAATGTTCATAACATGATAGAAGAAGTGATACTTGGTCAAATGATAGATGTGAATATGATGACTTGAGAACCTGCAAATTCTAAAATGATAGATAAAAAAAATAAATATAAAACGGCTTCTTATACATTTATTAGGCCTATGCTTACTGGAGCAATTTTGGCTGATGCAGATGAAAAACAAAAAAATCTTATCATCGATCTATGAGAAAATTTATGATTAGCATTCCAAGTTAAAGATGATTTGTTTGATATTACTTTTCAAGACAAAACCAAATCTCCATTTTCTGATATTCAAGAATGACAGCAAACATATTTCACAAATTATATTTTCCAAAATTGAAATGATCAACAAAAAGAAATATTGAAAAGTTGTATGTGAAGGAAATTATCTGACGATGAAATACTAAATTTGCAAAATATATTTCAATCTTCATGAGCGATAGATTTTGGAAAAGAACTCATCAAAAAATACTCTGATAAAGCACAGAGTATTTTAGATCAAATCAAGTTTTCTAATGTTTCTTCACAACAAGAAATTGCTCATCTTATAAATAAAATTTCCACGCTCAAAATCTAAAAATCATCATTAATATTATTGGCGTCTTTGTAAAATTTTGCTATTTTTTTATGTTTACGATATGAAAGAAGGTAATGTATTTTTAATCCAAATGTTATAAAAAATAGAATTCGTCAAATTGAAGCAAAAACTGAAACAAATTTAATTTTTTTGTTTTCTGTTGATAAATCTGCAGATCAATGATTTTGTGAAATTATATCTCAAGTGAAAATTATTGAATTATCTGTATTACAAGCTAATTTATCTAAAACTGATTTTAATCATATTTGATAATTTCAATCAGCTTTTTGATAAGTGTTATTTAAAATCTGACATTCTTGTGTGCTTCAAAATATTTTTTCAGCTCATTTAATTATTTGTCTAAAGGTGTTTGGATTTATATTATTTTGTAAACTAAAACCATTTGTAGTTTTGAAACTAAATGTTTTATTTGCAATATTTGCTCATCAATAAATTTGCTTATCTCAAATTTCTATTTTAATTTCAATATTTTTATTTATTGTTAGCCAATCTTTTGGATATACTATCAAATAATTTCAATTCCATTTTAAATTTTCAGAAGTTAGACTATAATCATCTCAGTTGATACTTACTTTGGTATTTAATTTATCTACTCATTTGCCTATATCTTTAACTTCAAAAATAAAATATTGATCCAAAGTAATTTTTTGTTTCATATCTTCTTTTGGAAAAACTAGATTAATACTTGGAGAAATAATATCTGGCTGACATTCAGGAGTTTTTGCAAATTCTAAATTAAAATCTGTTTTAATTGGATTTTTAATTCCTGCTTTATCCAAGAAATAAGATCAGGTCAAAGTTTTTATTTGACTTCATGTAGTATTTTCATCACTTTTGAAAAGAAGTTTAAATAGGATTGTTGTTTCAGAGTCATTATTTTTTGAATTTAAATAATTAAAAATAATTTTATTATATTCAATTGAATACGTGATATCTTCTTGAATTTGAGAATCAGTTACCAAACGTGTAATTTGTAAATCATTAGGATTATATCATAAAACTAAATGTACAACGCTTATATCTTTTCATTTATTATTCAAAACTATATCTGCGCTATGTTCACATCAAGCATGAAGTTTATCAGTTGGTTGAAATCTTTCATCAGAATATAGTGGATTAAATGAAATATTTGCACCAAACAAAGGCATTGCTATCATTTGCAATAAAAAAACAAATCAGATTACTATTTTTTTTAAGCTCATTTGATATTATTTAAATTTAAAACTTCTTTAAGCACAATTAAATTATAATCTGAAATACATAAATATCAAAAAAAACTACTTTAGTTCAATAAATTAGTTTAACAAAAAAAGCGAATATAAACGTTGTTATTTACTTATTCAAAAAAAAGTAGAAAGTAGAAAGTAGAAAGGGGAAAGGAGAAATTCACTCCTCGTCCCTTGTTCCTTATTCCTTGTCCCTCGTTCATTTCCCACACCCATATCCACTTGTCCAGCATCGTTGCAAATTATAACCGCCGGTTCTTCAATTTACGTCCAAACATTCGCCAATAAAATATAAACCACTTATTTTTTTGCTTTCAAAATTTCAATTCAATTCATCTATCAAAATTCCTCAGTTGGTAATTTTCGCTTCTTCCCAAGGCCTAAATCATTTAATTACTAAATTAACGCCGTTATCTTTTTTCAGATTATCAAGATTGAAAAAAGTTTTAATCTTTTTTATCACTTCTCAAACAAAATTAATCTGAATCTCGAAATTTTTCATCTCATCCAATCAAAGTTTTTTCTTGTTCAAAAATTCTCAAATAGCATTTACGCAGTCGAAAACTACTGGACCAGATATCCCTCGATGAGTAAAAAGCAAATTTCATTTATCTTCATAAATTATTTTTCCATTAAATTTCAGCCAAAAATTTACTATTACCGCATTGCCAGTCAAACTGCTCAAATTTTTTACGGTTTCCAGTCCGCACAATCATTGATAAAGATTACTTACTTTAATGCCAAATTTACCCGCAACATCATAAGCCAAACAACTTGCTCATATTTGAGGATAACTTTTGCCACCGCTAGCGATTATTAATTTTTTACTTTCAAACTTTCAAGATTGAGTTTCGACGACAAAATGATCATTTATTTTTTCTATATTTAAAATATTCTGACTTAGAAAATGTTCAGTCTTATTTTCCACAGATTTACTTACTAACAAATTTACAAGGTCTTTGGCCTTATTATTAAACACAATCAATCTTCAGTTATTTTCTTTTTTTATTTGCAAACCATTCACTTCCAAAAAATTAATCATATCCTGATTATCAAATGCGTGAAATCGAGAATGAAGATTTTTTTTATTTTCTCAGAAATAATTTTTATCCACGTCAAAATTTGCATTAGAAAAATTACACCTACCGCCTCATGAAAGCAAGACTTTACTTCAAAGTTTGTCAGATTTTTCTATAATAATT
Source organism: Candidatus Absconditabacterales bacterium (assembly GCA_041657585.1). Lineage (GTDB taxonomy): Bacteria > Patescibacteriota > Gracilibacteria > Absconditabacterales > Absconditicoccaceae > JBBABP01. The sequence continues at coordinate 4,184 of JBBABP010000016.1, forward strand.
TTTTTAAATTCTTTGGGCAAAAATATAGAACAAAAAAGTCCTGCCGCTCATCATCAAATAATTATTACATCGTGCATCAAAAAATTTCTAAGATAAATTTAGTCGATAGTTGTTAGTTGATAGTTATTATTCGTTAGTTATGAAATAATTCCCAATTTCCAATTCCCAGTTCCCAGTTCCCAATTTCCAATTTCCAATTCCTATTTCCTATTTTTTACTTCCTCTAATTTTTCTTCAATAAATTTATTTACATCCATAGTCAATTGCTCTTTAGTTTTATAAACTCTCACGCTTACTGTTCATTCGCTTTCTTCTTTTTCTCCAACAATTAAAATATAAGGAATTTTCATAAGTTCTGCATTTCTAATTTTTTTACTAAAACTATCTTCGCTATCATCTAAGCTTGTTCTAAATCAATTCTCTTTTAATTTATTATAAATCTGATCAGCATATTTTATAAAATTTTGTGCCACGGGAACGATTTTAAATTGTTCAGGAGCCAATCGTAATGGGAATGCTCAAGCATAAT
>JBBABP010000016.1:4722-19369 GCA_041657585.1 Candidatus Absconditabacterales bacterium
ACTCAAATAAATCTTTCAAACGATCAAAGTAATGCTCTGTGAAGCATATAAGGTCTTTCTTTTTCTCATTTGTCATTTACAAATGTCATATCGAATCTTTCTGGTAGATTGAAATCAAATTGCAAAGTAGAACATTGCCATTCTCTGCCCAAACAATCTTTAACCTTGAAATCTAATTTAGGACCATAAAAAGCAGCTTCTCATTCTTCTGTTGTGTAATTCAATTTCATATCGTCAGCAACTTTTTTCAATAAATCTTGTGTAAATTCTCGTCATTTATCATTGCCAGCATATTTATCTTTATTTTTTGGGTCTCTCAGCGAAAGATAAACTTTAACGTCTTCTTTTTTGAATCAAAAGTTTTCGTAAATATAGAGAATAAATTTAACTACTCTTTGAAGTTCATTTTCTACTTGATCTTTTCTACATATAATATGAGCATCATCTTGAGTAAATCATCTTACTCTAGTTAGTCCACTAAGTTGTCATTTTTTTTCAAATCTATAAACAGTTCATGTTTCACATCGACGCAAAGGAAAATCTCTATAACTTTTTGGCTCGGCTTTAAAAATTTCTACGTGAAAAGGGCAGTTCATAGGTTTAAGTAAATATTGTTCAGATTCTTCAGCTTTTTTTCATTCTTTTAATTCTTCTAAACTTTGTCAGGCCTCCATTGGAGGATACATACTGTTTGAATAAAATCATCGATGTCATGAAATTTCCCATAATTTTTTATTTCCTATATGAGGAGTTTTAACAAATTCATATCAATTTTCTAAATGAGCCTTATTCCAAAAATCTTCAATAGTTTTAAATAACATCGCTCATTTTGGCATCCAAAGAGGCAATCACAAGCCGACATTATCGCTAAACGTAAAAAGTCATAATTTTTTCCCCAAAATTCTATGATCGCGTTTTTTCGCTTCTTCCATCATTTCCAAATATTTTTTCAACTCTTCTTTACCTTCAAAAGCCAAACCATAAATTCTAGTCATCATTGGATTTTTTTCGCTTCCTCTTCGATAAGCTCAGGCTATTTTTTCAAGTTTAAAAGCTTCAGGATTTATTTCATTACTATTTCCCACATGAGGTCATTCGCACATGTCTATAAAAGTGACAAAATAGTCTTTAGTCGTTAGTCCATAGTCGATAGCAATTTTCGTGATTTTTTCATATTTAATTTTATATTCAGGTTTGCTATCTTTCAATAATCTTTCAACTGCGACAGCAGGAATTAAATTTATATAAAAACTAAAAACTGATTCTCATTGCGATTTAAACTCATCAAGAAGTTCAACTTTAAAATCTTGCTCCATTATCTCAATTATTTCTTTTGATTGTTTGTAGTCAGTATCTATTTTTACAAATTGTTGATTTTCTTTCGTTATTTTTTGCATAAATTTATTCAACTCTTTCAAATTTTCTTCTTTAAATTCAATTCAATCAGAAAAAATAAAATCGTAATAAAATCAATTATCAATAGATGGCCCTATTCATAATCTCACATCAGGATCAATAGTTCTTTGGATTGCCTGTGCCAAAATATGTGCTAATGAGTGACGAGATTCCAATAATTTCATAACAAAAAAGTTATTTATAAAATATAATTCTCTTATAATTTTTTGCTTCTGAATTTGTAGAGAAAATATATGGAAAAATAAACTTGAAATCATTTCTCCAAAATATATCTTAAAGGAGGTTTCTAAAAAAGTTCCTCCATTTTATAAGGAATTTTTTTTAAAAATGACAAACTCAGAGTGGCAAGAAGACAAAAAGTTTGAGCAGTATCTGATTTACAAACAAAAAATCAAATCAGATTACTCTTGAAGTATTGTTAAAATCCTTTTGGGCAAGCTAAAAAAACTTTATACAGCAAACAAAGATCTTGCAGATGTACTTAGACAGCCAAATTTAGCTTAATTCAAAAAACTTGTCAAATCATTCAAACTTAACTCTTCTAATCTTTTTGATTTTAAAATTTCAGGGATTGTGAATTTATTTAGTTTTTGTTTTTCTGCTATTTTTTGTATCTTTCACAAAGTTTTTCTACTAAATTTTGCATAAACTTCCAAAAATTCCATCATATTTGCAAAATCTAAATCAGTTTTAGATTTTTTTTTAATAATTGAAATCAGGCAACTATCAACTTTTGGACTAGGCGAAAAAGATTTTGGTTTTATTACTTTCAAGATATTAATTTCATATCAGTAGTTCAAAAGCCGTCGAAGAAAAGATTTTTTGTTCGCATCAGATTTTATTTTTTCTCAGACTTCTTTTTGTATCATAAAAATTCCACCCGCACAATTATTTTTTTCATCAGCGAAAAACTTTCTCAAAATAGGGGAGGTGATATAATAAGGCAAATTGCCGACAATCAACAGGGACGAGTGACAAGGAAAAAGGGACGAGGAATTTATAACAGATAATTCATTTTCTTCCATCTTTTTTCTTTCACCTGTTGCCTTTCACCTTGTTCCTTTTACCTTGTTCCTTTCACCTTTCACCTTTCACATTTCTTTTATTCCCATATCCAACACATCTCAAACAATTATTTTTCAATTTCCTATATTTCAATTTTCAATTAATATCTTTTTCATTTTTTCATCCTTTTCTATCACAAAAAAATTATCAGAAATCTGATTTATATATTTTGTGATAGCTCACTTTCCAGGTCCAATTTCCACGATAGCGTTACAATTTAATTTCTTATACAGTTCCTCAATTTTTTTCGCTATAAATAATTTTACCTTACTATCTATCAAAAAATTTTGTCACAAATAAGTTCACAAAAGAAAGTTAATTAATAATTAAAAATGCCATGCCTACGGCAGGTAAAAATAATGAATAATAAAAAACAGTGTATCATTTAATGTTTCAATCTTTTAATTTTTAATTCTCAATTTTCTAATCTTTTTATTTTTTAATCTTTTTATTTTTTAATCTTTTTATTTTTTAATCTTTTTATTTTTTAATTTATTTTCTACATCTCTTTAATCACTCTTTTGACAACTCAAATCACTTTCGTCTCGTCATACTTACTAATTTCAACCTTATCAAAAAACCTGTTAACAGATTCTAACATAAATTTTCAATCTTGTTTTACTATTTTTTTCAGCTTAGGTAAATTGTTGTGAATTACAAAAACGTAATCATTTATATCGTATGTATCTTGTTGTTTGATCAAAACCAAATCTCAATCTTGAATTTTTGGTTCCATGCTATTTCATTTTGCTCTTACAAAAAAACATTTACTTGAATCTTTCACTCACAACATAGCTAATGTCACAGGAATTTTTTCTTGAGAATATTCGTCAATTACCTTTTTTCATTTATTCCCACACTGAGCAAAACCATAGATAGGAAGCTGAATAATGTCATTGAATCTATCGCCGATACTTTCTCTGATTAATCTATATCAATTTTCATCTTTTACAAAATATCATTTCAGAACGAGCTGATTCAATTTATTCAAAATTGTTTGAGGATGGCTTACACCAATAGCGGAAGCGATTTCTCTCAAAGTTATTCATTCTTGATTTGTGTTTTTTTTAAAAAAATGGATAAGTGATTTGTGGACGGAATCTAAATCTTTCATGGGAATTTTTTTAGAAATAAAAAAGTTTCAAAGGCTACAAGGGTAGCAAAGGCTACAAAGCTTGTATCTTTTTTATATATTTATAAAGCATAGAAGATATTATTTTACATTCAATACTAAGATCATTAAATTTATTTTCATTTATATAGTCACAATCTAAAGCCAAGTACAACATGCTTCTAACTTCTCATATACTTCACCTAGATATATAAAGATATCTTCTTAATTCATTATCGGTTTCTCTTTCAAATCATTCTGCTATGTTGTTAGATACACTTAAAGTCGCTCTTAATATCTGATCTTTAAAAAAGTAATCTTTAAATTTTGTAGAATTAAAAATATTATTCATTTCTTTAAACAAAACTTTTGATCTTTGCCAAACTTTTATTTCTTCAAATTTCATTATTAATAATAATTCAATAAAACTTTTGAGGCCCCTGAAGCCCTTGAAGCCTCTGTAACAGATTCATTATATTTTTCTCTTTGACGACGTCAAGAGATTTTTGACTTTGTAAAATATTTTTTTGACGGTTTTTAAATTGCCAGTTATGATATGGTAAAAAATCTCTTGATTTTTCAAAAAAATTGATTAAAAAAAGAAAGACACACAAAAAAGAAAAAAGATGAAAGATGAAAGATGAAAAATGAAAAATGAAATCAGATTGAAAAAATTTGTAATTCGTAAAATTAATTACCAACTTGCCTACCGGCAGGCAGGTTCCAAATTCCTAATTACCAATTCCAAGTTTCTAATTCCCAGTTTCGTTTTAAACTTTATTATAAAATAACATGACAACAAATGTATCCGTTAAAGCGGGAAAACAAGAATTACAAGAAGCTTTCAAAAGTATTGAAAAGCAATTTGGCAAAGGTGCCATCATGAGGATGGGTGACAATGCAAATGTTTGATTGGTCAACACATTTCATAGTTGATCATACGTTTTAGATCTTATTCTTTGATGAGGTTATCCTGAATGAAGAGTTGTAGAAATTTACGGTCCAGAATCTTCTGGTAAAACAACCATTGCACTTCACGCGATAGCGGAAATTCAAAAAAAATGACAGATCGCCGCATTTATTGATGCAGAACACGCACTAGATCCTCAATATGCAAAAAAACTTGGTGTGGATACGGAAAATTTACTTCTCTCTCAACCAGATTTTGGTGAACAGGCTTTGCAAATAGCAGAAGAGTTAGCAAAAAGCTGAGCTGTGAGATTGATCGTTATAGATTCAGTAGCCGCTTTAGTTCCTAGAGCTGAAGTTGAAGGCGATATGTGAGATTCTTATATGTGATTACAGGCGAGGATGATGTCTCAATGATTGAGAAAACTTGCTTCTATATTGGCCAAAAGCTGAACGACTTGTATATTTATCAATCAGATTCGTATGAAAATCGGAGTGATGTTTGGCAATCCAGAAACAACTCCATGATGAAACGCACTCAAATTTTTCGCTTCACAGAGGGTAGAAATTCGTAGATGAGAAAAAATTCTTTCAGAAAAAGAACAAATCTGATATCTTGCAAAGATCAAAATTTCCAAGAACAAAATTTCTGCTCCATTTAAAACAGCAGAACTTCCTGTAAAATGGGGTAGTGGATATGACAAAATTACTGATATCGTGGAAGCAGCAACAGTTTTGAAATTAATTAGCAGGTCTGGTGCATTTTATACTTTAGGTAACAAAAAAATTCAAGGTAAAGAAAAAGTAATTCAAATATTTGAATCTGACGAAAAATTAAGAAAAAATGTAGAAAAAGATATTCAAGATAAAATCAAAGAAATGAGAATGTGAAAAAAAGTTTTAGATGATGAAGCATTGGTTGCTGCACAGGAGGAAATGGAAAATCCAGATACTTTAGATATTCCAGAAATAACAGAAGAAGTGAAATAAATTTTCATTCAAGTAAAAAATTTACTTCAAGCAATTTATTTTATCGAAAATAAAATAGCCCCTCTATGGCACAAGGTCCTACAACGGCGGGAGAGGTCCTGCCTGCCGGTAGGCAGGGTTGGGGGAGTAAATTAAAAAGATTTCCAAATTTTTAAATCATTCCAAAAAAAATCTCTCACAATTTCGTGAGAGATTTTTCATTTCCAAATTTTTTCTAGCGATTAATTTAATTTCTAATTATTCATTATTTTTACCTGTCGTAGGCATGGCATCATTCATCATTCACTTTCTACAATGCTCTTTTAACGCCTATTTTCCCATCTCAATCAATTCAAGTAATTTTTACCTTCATTATTTCTCAGATTTTGAAATGTTTACTTAATGAGTCATCAAATCTTTGTCCAAGATTGGAAACATGACAAAGTCAGATTTTATTTTTTGCTAATTGAACGAATATTCCATAGTCCTCAACTCTTGTAATCTTTGCATCAAAAGTTTGTCAGATTTCTAAATCTGTCACAATTTCTTTTATCATTCCAACTGCTTTGTCTATCATTGCTTGATCTTGATGTGTGATGAAACAAGTTCAATCTTCGTCGAAATCTATTTTTACTCAGTCACAAAGATCAATAATTTTGTTTATCACATCTCATCATTTTCCAATTACTTCTTTGACCTTGTCCAACGCAACTTTCATTACGAAAATTTTAGGAGCGTAAGTCGCTACGTGATCTCTTGGTTTATCAATCGTCTTTAACATAAAATCCATAATTTCTTTGTACCCATCAATTGATCTATCGATTGTTTCGTGAATTATATCCATAGTTATTCATTTTAATTTTGTGTCTAATTGGATTGCTGTAACTCAATCAGTAGTTCATGCAACTTTGAAATCCATATCTCACGTGAAATCTTCTGTTGCCATCAAATCATTCAGAATAATATATTTATTTATTTTGCCATCATCATCGTGGTCAGTCATCAGTCACATCGCTATTCCAGCGACAGGTTTTATGATTGGCACTCAGGCATCCATCAAAGAAAGTGTAGATCAGCAAACGGAACCCATAGATGTAGATCAACCAGAGCCAAGACAATCTGAAACTAATCTGATTGTGTAAGGAAAATCTTCTTTAGATGGTATCATAATTTCCAAAGCTTTTTCAGCTAATCTTCAATGTCAAATTTCTCTTCTACCTGTTCATCTCATTGCTTTTGCTTCGTGAGTTGAAAATGGAGGAAAATTGTAATGATGAATATATCTTTGTTTTGTCCCATCATGTTCCATGTCATCTAAAATTAAATATTCTTTTGGCGCTCATAAAGTTGTTGTTGTTAGAACTTGAGTATCTCATCTTCGAAAAAGTCATGATCAATGGACTCTTGGTAACAATCAAACTTCACAATACAAAGGTCTAATATCTTTTTCTTTTCTATCATCAATTCTTTTTCCTGTAAGAGTGCGTAAGCGGATAAATTTTTTAATAATATTGAAAACTCATATTTTCACTTTGCTTTCTGAAAAATCTTCTTGTTCTTTGTCTTCAATTTTTTCTTTGCAAAGAGTTAATGCTTCTTTTTCATATTGAGAATATAAATCATTGAAAGGAACTTTTGTATTCCCAGTAAGAGCTTGTAATTTTTCATTATTCAAAATATTTGAAATATAAGCTATAAGTTCTTCTCAAGGTTTGTTATATTTAATTTCTTTCTTTTCAATCTCTAACTTTTTTAAAAAAATTAGTCTGAAAATCACAAGAACGATCTATTTCTTGTTGTCAGATTTCAAATGCTTTTTTCAAAATATCGGCAGGAACTTCTTTAGCTTCACTTTCTATCATATTGATGCTTCATTTTTTTCAACTAACAAGCAATTCCAACAAGCTATCTTTCAACTCTTCTTTTGTGGGATTAATTATAAATTTTCAATCTTTGTATCATATTTTTGCTGCTCCAACTGGTCAATCAAAAGGGATTCAAGAAGCCATAATTGAAAGCGAACTTCCAATAATTGTTGCAACTCACAAATCAATTTGCTGATCCAATGCTAGTGGCGTAATAGTTATCACAACATCATTTATCATTCACTTTGGAAACATAGGTCTAAGTGCTCTATCTGTAAGTCTTGCATAAAGCACAGCCAAATCTGTAGGTCTTCATTCCCTTCTTCTATAAGCAGCTCAACCAATTCTTCATGCGGCAGAGTAACTATCTCTAAAATCAATCATCAAAGGCAAAAAATCTGAATCTGGTCTTGGATTAGATTCCATTACAGTAGAACATAGCAAAACATTTTCTCATAATTGAAGCTGAATTGAACTGTCTGCCTGTACTGCTAATTTTCACGTTTCGAATGAAATTTTTTTTCCTTCTCGATCGAAAGATTGTTGTTGGAGTTGAAACTCCCTTTTTTTAACTGTCATAAAATAAACAATAAAAAAATAAAAATTCATTGAATAGATCAGACAGATTAAAAATTTAAGTTATTTGAAACCACCAAAATCTTTAAACCCAAATTTTTAATCTGCCTGTAATCTGAATCTATTCATTTTTTTTATAATGTTTTAAAATCAAAATGCAAAAGATTAGTTAAAATATCCCCTCTATTTAAGAGGGGGGTTGGGGGGAGTAAATTAAAAAATAAAAAAAACCTGATTTTTTAATTTCAGGTTTTTATATTTAGTTTATTAAGTTATTTACTATGGCGTTATTAAAGTCCTGGTTCCATCAAAGTAAATATAATAGTTCAAGAATAAGAACCAGCTGAATATGGTGGGATTGTGATTTTAATTCGTGGAGAATCTCAATATTTACCTACCAATCAATTATTTGTTCATTGGTTTCTCATTATATAATTTATTGATTCTCAAATTGGATAATATCAACTTAATGTGCTACTTATAATTACATTTTCATTTGTTTGTCCAGCTAATTTTGTAGGAGTAGTTGATCATCTTTTTAATTCTATTAAATCACCTGAAATTGAGTCACCTAATGATCAATTTAGATTTGTTATTTGTATAGTTGTGCGATAACCACTATCGTTTCATACTAAATCATTTACATAAAAATATTCTCCAATTCGGCATTGCCCTGATATATATCATGTTTCACTTGATGATTCAAATGTTCATAAATCGCATTCACCAGGGGTACCTATAATTATATTTCAACTAGTTATTGTTAAGTTCACTGTTGTGGTAGCCGCTTTAGAATTGTTTAAAATAGTGCCGATAGCAAATAAAAATAAAGAAAAAAAACTGATTAATAATATTTTTTTTGTTTTTATCATTTTGATTAATATAAAATATAAATTTTAATTTTTATTCTGGCATAGTGAATGTAATAGTTCAAGAATAAGATCATACTGCTTGGTATGGAGGAATTGTTATTTTTACTCGTAGCAAATCTCAATATTTACCTACTAATCAATTATTTTCTCAAGCATCTCTCATTATATAATTTACTGGCTCAGATCACATTACTTGATAAATTCAAGCAATAGCTGTTCATATTATTACTCAAGCATTGTCTCGTCAAGCTAATTTTGTAGGAGTCGCTCATCATTTAAATTCGATTAATGAATTATCAATTGATGCTCAATTTGGTCAATTCAAAGCAGTCACTTGTAATGTAGTTGCGTAACCACCATTATCACCAGCCAAATCATCTACTCGAAAATAATTTGGATCTTGAAATTGACCAGAAATTGTTCAAGTTTCAGAAGAAATTGCAATTGTTCACAAATCTAATGAAGTTGGGCCATCAAGATTTATACTTCAACCAGTAATTTCTAAATTTACAGTTGTGTCAGCAGCTTTTGATCAATTACTTGTTAACAATATCAAAACAAAAACAGCTATAATTGAAATGCTTATTCCAAATAATTTTATTTTTTTCATTTTTTTGTAAAAAAATAAATAAATGATTAAATGATATTTAATTATAATCAAAAACTTTTATTTGTCAAATTATTTTAAATTTGTTTTTTTACTCAATAAGTCTTTTGATTGCAATTTGTTATTACTATTTTAAGTCATTTAATTATGACTTTTTTAAAAGTATTTTCAATTTTTTTCAAATCACCTTGATTATTTATAATATTTTTATATTAAATTGCAATATCATAAAAGATTATACAAGACTATAAAAAAAATTATTTATAAAATTTTATTTAAATTAACAAAAATTTTAAAATGTTTAAAAAAAATTCCACTTTATTTTTATTTTTAGCTGGATTATTGTTTTTTAGTTTGGCTTTTGTTTATGCAGGTAAAGCATCTTTAGGTGATGTTACTTTGATGTTTTGTAATGATAATCAAATAACAAAAGATTTAAGTTTTATGACTGATTGAGGTAAAAATACACCATTGTGTATGCAATTTCAAAATAAATCTGAAGAAGATTTGGCAGTTACAGTGTGATTTGTGGACGGAGTATTGACAAACGATTCTTATAAATCAAAAGCATGTAAAAATGAATGAGAATGAACAATGTTTGGAAAATACGTTAATTTAGAACAAAAAACCTTTATTGTAAAAGCAAAATCAACTGAAACAAAAAATGCAAATGTTAAATTTCCATGATGATTTTCTTGAGTTGTTCACTGATGTATCACTTATTATATAGCCGATGCCCCTGTTGGTAATTTGAATGTTGGTAAAAATGCTATGTTCAATATATTAGTTCGTAAAGCAAAATTTGTAGATGCTTTGGTATGAGCCAATTTTAATAGATGAATTTCTTTAAAAGATTTTCCAAGTAAATGAATTTCTACAAATCCAAAAATAAATTTGTCTTTCGAAAAATCAGATCTTATATTAAAATTAAATGTAGTTAATAGCTGAAGTATTGATGAAAAAGTTTCTATAAGTTGAACAATTTCAAATATATTTGGTTACAAAAAAGATTTTAATTTTGATAGTACTCCTTTGTATGCAGATAGTATTATTCAATTAATAAAAAATATTGGCGGAATGCCCTATTATAAATGATTATTTACTTTGAAACTTAATTTAATATCTTTAGTTAATTTAGATTTTAATACAGCGAATTTTCCTGAACAAATCAAAAATCCTATTACAATATCTGAATCTGTAAAGATATTTATTTTTCCATGGATAATTGTTTGAGCTATAATTTGATTAGTAATTTTGATTCTGCTTTTAGTCTACTTATTTAAACATATCAAAATTGAAAAAAAATAACAATTATAAATATATATAAATAAAAAAGCCCTGCGAAATTTTTAAGTAGATAAATTTTCTTGCATATAATCAATAATTGTATATAAAAATAAAATGCTATCTAACATCACAGACAATATACAAAAATATATATGTTTTCAAGTAAATATCACAGATAGCGACGAGTTGTCTGTCATATCCCTATAGTAATCAATCCCTTTCTGAAAGAAATTTGGAGGGGATTTTTATTTTAATTTAGATTTTTTTAGAAAAAACATTTGACTTAATTTAATATATCTATATATTTAAATTCAAATTTAAAAATGAAAAAATATGGAAACAAAAAAAGTTGAAAAATCTGTAGAAGTACTTTTTAGTTCTCTACAAAATCCCATCAAAAATCTAAATGAGATTTTAAAAGAAAAACTAAAAGGAGCTTACAAAAAATGTAATGTAAATGGATTAAGTCGCGATTTTATGCGATTATTAAACCAATCAAATTACAATGCTCCAGGATTATGCCAAATAAATGGGAAAGATGAGACAAGAAAAATGAATATTGAAATCTCATATCATTGGCATAACAAGACAGCAATACTTCTCTTTACTTTAATTAATGTTAAAACAGGAAAAACATGGAAAAAAACAACTAAAGTTGATGTTTTAGAAAATGAAAAATACATAAATAACATTAACATTTGGTTAAACGGAGGTAGACTCCCATGGAAAACATTCAAAAAAGTAGAGAAGTTAACACTTCAATATTTAGAAGAGTGAAGAGTTATTTAAACTATTTAAAAACGTTCATTATATTAATGGACGTTTTTTTTACTTGATTTATCTTATTTTTATATTATCTTAATTTAGAAAAAATCCCCTCCAAGTAATGAAGTAAGGGATACGAACAGACAATTCGCACTATCTGACATATAAAATACATCAGACTAGAAGTGGACGTTGTGCGATATCTACTTTTTGTTTCAAATAAGGAATAGAGAGTGGAGATTTTTAGTAGGTTTTTTTTTGTTGATTATTTGAATTAGTTTTGTATAAAGACATTAATAAAAAAATGATTTAAAAAATTTAATTTTGAAATAATGTTGAAAAAAATCAGATTTTTAATTTTATTTATTCCTTTTGTAATTTTAGGTATTTTTTTTGTTAGTGCTGATAATACAATTTTAAACACATCTTTTTGATTTAGTGATAATGAGTGATGATGGACGAGCGATATAAATTTTGATTTGACAGGTTGAGATACAAAACAATTTATTATGAAAATAGCAAATAATTCCAGTCAGACTATTACAATAAAATTATGATTTGTGGATGGGACTACTACAAATGATAGTTACCAGTCTAAAGCATGTAAAAATGAATGAGAAAATCAAAAATTTTGACAATATGTTGCATTGTCTGGCAACAGTGTTTTTTCTATATCATGAAATTCAAATAAAATTATTTATTGATCTATTAGTTTCCCAACAAATATAAGTTGACCTATAGTAGGTTGTGTAAGTCATTATATTTATACGTGAAATTGATGAACATATAATATTCTTGCACGTAAGGTAAATTTTATGAATATAAATGTTACAACTTCGTGATGATCAAATTGAAATGGCAATTGAAATGGGAATAATACGAATCCTTGAAATCCTTGATGATGAGGTTGATGAGGTTGAAGTTTATTATTAATTGATAAATGTCCTGTCAAAGATTGTTCTTCAAGTTATTATGACAAAAAATGTTGAATTTGCATGGAAGATGTTTTGCTAGAAACTTTATGAGTAAAACACGCTAGTGCGCCTACAATGACATGCGACGTTGCAAAATCCAAATATACTCAAGAGCAAAAAGATGCGTACGTTCGATCGTTTATAAATAAAATAACCACTATCTCGTGTATAGATAATGCAAATATAAACTGACCAATAATTAGATCTCAGGTTGCCAAAATGATATCAGAATTTGCTATAAATATATTATCAATGAAAATAGATGAGAGTAAAAAATGTAATTTCTTAGATATGGCTGAAGAAACTCCTGAAATGAATTATTACGCTAGAGTGGCTTGTAAATTGTGAATAATGTGACTCAATCAAGATTGATCTCCTGCAAAAAAATTTAATCCAAATGATAAAGTAACTAGAGCACAGTTTGGGACCATGTTGTCTAGGATACTTTATTGATCAAAATATAATTCAAATTCTTGAAAACGATATATCCCTCATCTAAATGCTTTGAAAAAAAGCTGATTTATGGCAAAGATTGACAATCCTGATATGAAAGAAATTAGATGATTTGTGATGATTATGCTCAAACGTGTTTTTGATAAATAAAAAACATTATTAGAAAATCAAATTAATCATTCTCATATATAGTAAATATTAAATTTCAATTGTAATTATCGATAATTTGATAAGGAGGTACTTCGATTTTTAATCGAGGTAAGTCTCAGTATATTCAAGTTATTCAATTATTTTCTCATTTTTCTCTTTTTATATAAATTATTGGATTGACTATTCACATATATTTATCTAATAAATCATCAGATATTATGACGTTTGAATTTTCTTCTCATTCAATTTTTGTAGGTGATATAGATCATTTTAATTGTATTAAGTTTGCAGAAATAAAATATTCTGATCAACTAAGATCTGTTGTTTGTATTGTTGTATAATATCAGGTATTTGATCACAATAAATCTTCTATTTGAAAATAATCGTTAAATTGTCCTGATATTGTTCAAGTTGTATTTGATGAGTTTATTGATCATAAATTAAAATCTAAAGGAGACGAAATTGTAAGTGTTCATGGAGTTGGTTCTGCATAGTTTATAGTATCTGAATATGTTGGAGATGTCTCATTTCATGTTGAAAATATTACATAAATATTTTTTATTCAAAATTCTGGAGTCAGATTAATATCAAAAATTCATGAATCAATCAAACTTCAAGTCAAAGGCGATTCAATAAAATCTCCTGTAATTTCATAATTACTTGGCATATTCGTATTTATTTTTATTTGCGTGGTTCCAGTGTTTATTGTTGTATTATCAGGGAAAAAGTTAATTATTCATCCCACAACAGGATTAACTTCAGCAATAAATTTATTACTATCAAAAGATAAATCTGACCAAGAAAAATACGAAGGATCTCCGGCTCATGTATCTTGAATAGGACGAGTTTGTTTCAAAATATTTATTCAGTAAACATATTTTATATCTGATCCAGTTCGAGAAGTATTTTGTCATTGAAGATTGCAAGTAGGATAAGAATTGATATCCATCAAATATATTCAATCAAAATTTCTAGGATTAGTAATTCGATCGCAGGACATAGTTCAAGATCAATCAAGAACTCATCAAGAAAAGAACTCAGGAAAAGTTTCAGCTGATCAAGGATCAAAAGATCATCCTTCTTCTATGAGTATATCAGAGGTGCTGTTAGTAAATAATTTTAGAATTCAGTAATATTTATTATGTGTAGAATATTGGTCATTATAGACTCAATAGATAGTATTATTATAGAATTGAGAGTTATTTATAGCATTATTTAAAGAATAATTTAAGTAAATTCAATACTGAGCATTATTATAAGATTGAGAGTTATTAATAGTGTTGTTTGAAGAATAAGTTAAATAAATTCAATAAGCATTATTATTATAAGATTGTGAGTTATTTATAAAATTGTTGTTTGAAGAAGATCGTAATGAAATTCAGCCAACATTGTCATAGGATTGAGAGTTATTAATAGTGTTGTTTGAAGAAGAAGTTAAATAAATTCAAACACTATCATTATAAACTTGAGAGTTATTGATAGTATTGTTGTTAGAATAATTAGATAAGTAAATTCAATAATTTTCATTATTATAAGCTTGCGAATTATTGATTATATTATTTGAAGAAGAATTTAAATAAATTCAAAATTGAGTATTATTAAATACTTGCGAGTTTAATATGGAATTT
>JBBABP010000017.1:0-18701 GCA_041657585.1 Candidatus Absconditabacterales bacterium
GATTTTTTATTCTTTTTCTCTCTCGAGAAGTTATTCTACAAGCCATTTTAAACCATTCTTTAGTAAGTAAAGTTCCTAATTATATTCTACTTACATAATGGTGCAATAGTTATGATAATTTTTCAATCTAAACCAAGAAATAAATTATTGGCAGATATTCTTCGTCGATGTGATATGGTAGATGAATTTTGAAATGGAGTAAATGAAATGATAAAGAATCAGTTAAAATTAGGTAAGAATCCGCCTAACTATAAAGAATCTACAGAAAAAAAAGTAGTATTGCAATTAGATTGAAGTATCGCTGATATAGATTTTGCTAAATATATGATAAAACTTGGCGATGAAAAACAAAAACTATTAAATGATAAACAACTTACCATTCTTTGGAAAATTAAACAATGAGAAAAAATACAAATTGATAACATAGTTAATTGATTATTAAAAGATGAGCTTATTGAAAAAACTTCACGTTGAAAATATATTCTTTGTAAAAGATATTATCAAGACGCAAGAAAAAAGATAGAATATTCAAAAAACAAGAGAATTAATACAACAGATTTATTAGTACTATTGAACAAATATTTATCTGATCATCAAGAGTGATTAACGAAAGAAGAAATTATGCAGATACCATTATTAAATGATTTCTCGCGAATTTCTATTTATACAAGACTAAAAGATTTTGAAAAAAAGGGATATATTAAAATGGATTGAATTAAAAAATCAAAAAAGACAAAATGGGTCTTAATTGAAAAAATCCCAGTATAAAGCCAAGTCATCAATTAAATACATCTATTAATTAATAGATATCTTAATTGATCATTAATTGAATTTATTTATGTATGAATCAGGATGACTTCTATTTTCAAACAGGCTAAGTTTTTTTAGACAAATATAGTTTCCTATTCAAAAACTCTTACTCATACCTCAATGCTTCGATTGGTTTCAATTTAGCCGCATTGTTTGCTGGTAAAATTCCAAAAACAATACCTATATATTATTTATTACATCCAAAATTTCATCTACCTCATTTCATCATTTCATTTCAACGATCATTTCATCACATCATATTTTTCCCTCATCAAAATATCATCATATTATTTCACGTATTCGCACCTGGCAATCAAAGCTGAGCTCAAATTGCATTTGCGTTTGTCAAATCTTGTTTCATTTCCAAAAATTTTGCGAACAATTCTGGCGTGTTAATTTTACTACCCAAAAAAGTTCCAGAAGCTAAAGAACTAAAAGTCTGAAAATCTTTCGCGTCCATAATTTTTTGAATGTCGATTGGATTTTTTGCATCAGTACAATTATTTCTTTCTTCTCACTTATCAAACCATTTTCATCCAAACATCATTCATCATCTTTCAAATCATCTGCCTTGAGCAAACATCATATTTCTCCTTCATTCTCTATGACTTACAAAAGATCCAATTGCAAGTAAAAGAATTACCACAATTAAAATAATAATCCAGTTTCTAGTAGTAAAAAAATTTTTAACTTCTTGTGAAAATTTTTCCATAATTGAAAAAAATAAAGAATAAAAAAACATTAATATTACTCGTAAGACGAAATTATTTACCAAAAATTTTAGATTCTTATTCTTTCTCCATCTTCAATCAGCACTGAGATTTTTTGACCAAAAATATATAAATATTTACTCCAAAAAATATTATCGCCATCATCGCAAAAATTATTAATTTATTTGTTCTATCTGTTCATTGAATCAAAATCAATATCATCATAACCAATGACCAAATCCGAATAAATGCTCTAGTTTCTATTCTGTTCCGTCATAAGCCGAGTAATCTATGATGAAGGTGTGTGTAATCTCATTTCAACGGATTTTTTTTAATAACAAAAATTCTATAAAATCAGACCCAAATCGCGTCAAAAATTACCAACGACAAAGTCACAATCAAAGTTCAGATTTTTGCTCAGCCTACCACCGACAAATATGCCAAAGCAAATCCAAAAAACATTATTCCGACATCTCTGACCAAAGCCAACGGTTTATATTCCACAAAAGTTGAAACCAAACTAATTCCGAACAAAATAAAGGAAATATTTTTTACAGTGTTCAAAATTTGTAAATTTATTTCTGTGAAATTTACGTAGTGGCCAAAAACAACAAATTGGATCAACAAAAAAATAGTTAAAAATCAGATGCATGATATTCAGCTTGCCTGTGCGTAAATTCCATCAAACCAGTTAATTGCATTGATACACAAAATTGATCGTCCAATAAAAAATATCGCGACAAATCGTTGAGGCACGAAAAAAACATTTGATCAGATTATAAATTCTTGAGCTCAAATTTTACCAAAATAAATTGCTAAAATTCATCCAAGTATATGTGAAAGCAATCTTACTAACTGTGGGATTTTCAACTTAAATTTTCATATATAATGCAATTCATCCAAAAGCTGAACCAAAACTATGGGCAAACTTCAAATCGCCAGTCAGATAAAAATATTGTTATGTCAAAAACTTGGAAACAAAATTAATGAAATTACGATAAATCAAATATAAACAAAAACTCATTGTATGGTCGGCACTGGTTTTCTGGTGTTTTTCAAATCTTTACCAGGCCTGTCCAAAATATTTAATTTAGCAAAAATTTTAATTCCCAAAAAAGCGATAATTCCGCTCAAAATAATGCTAAAAATATATTTTAAAATCATTTGTACAAAAAAATATTAAATCAGAATAAAATTATTCATAAAACTTTTTTCTAACCACCGCAGTTCTGCGGGATAAAATAACATTAAAGAGTTATTTTAAATAATTGCTGGAGAAGGGACTCGAACCCTCAAACCTTACGGTATACGCACCTCAAGCGTACGTGTATGCCATTCCACCACCCCAGCGAAACACAATTAATAATTAAAAATTAAAAATGAATAATTACATCATTTGTCATTGCGAGCCTGCCCGCCTTTTGTTTGGTGGGGAGTTTTTTACGACGAAGCAATCTTGTTTAAAACATTAAGATTGCCACGCTCCTTTCAGTCGCTCGCAATGACAATATTTCTATTTTTCATCCAATCTTTTTCAAGCTTAATTTCCCATCTTAAATAAACCCTTGGTTTTTTGCTTTTTTCACAAAAATCAGTATAATTTAACTAAGGAACAAGGAAAAAGGAACAAGGGAAAAGGAACGAGGAACAAAAAACTTTCACCTTTCTACTTTCCCCTTTATACTTTCTACTTTCCCCTTTCTACTTTCCACTTTTACACTTTAATCTTCGTTTCATTATGTCAAAAAAACCAACAAAGAAAATTGAAGAAACAAAAATAACTGAAAATATAAAAAATAATTCAAAACTTTCTGAACAATTTGTTGATACCATCAAAGATTCTTTGATTTCTTTCAATGAAATTTCAAAAGAAGAAAAAATAAATCTTTATTGAGATTCAGATTTTTTGGATCAATTTTGGAATTATTCAATTCAAAAAAATCCAGATTTGAAAGACAAGATAAACAAAAAAGATTTGCTAATTTATTTTCAAGCCTTAGAGGCAAAATGATATTCAATCAAAAATCTGACTCAAAATACCGGCAAACTAACAAAAGAAATTTGAGATAAAAATTTAATCACGGAAAAAGCAATAATCAAAATAGCCATCAAAAAAATTAAAAAAGAATTAAGCTGACAGTTGAGTGACGATTTCAACGCAAAATTTAATTCAGAAACATTTCAAAATATCCAATCTTTGATTAGTTTTAGAAATGAACGAATGTCTTTTCTTCAAGATCACAAATCAGAAATAGATGCAAATCTATCAAAAAAGCTTGATAATATTATAATTTCAAATTGAGATATTCTAAAAGAATTACAAGAAAATTGAAAAAATATAAATAATCCTGAATCGTTATCTAAGCGAGAAAAATATTATAAATTGGCATTTGACAAACTTGTTGCTAATCAGCTTTCCAAAGAAGTTAAAGAAATACAAAAAGATATAGATGAATGCATGTCTAATATCGCAAATACTTTCAAACAATTTCCGCCATATTTTAATCAGCTTTTCAAAATTTTTCCTTACGACATCAATCAAATAAAAAAAATAAATCCAAATCAAGTTAGTAAAATAAATGATTATGAATCTAAACTTGATAAAATAGAGAAACTTATTGCAAATGAAAAAACTTCTTTGAAAATAAAACAACAATCGAAATTAGAAAGAAAACAAATCAAACAGGAAGTAGAAAAACTAAAATGGGAAACTTACATATCATATCTTCAAACTAAAGATAAAAATATTGCAAACATTGTTTCAAAATTAGTAAACAACAAATTTGATTTCAATTTTCTCAATAAACAAGAACAACAAGAAATAGTTGATATCTTAGTTAAAAATAAATTAGAAGATATCATCGAAAAAAAAATTCCAGGAATGCTGGATATAGATGCAGATTGACTAAAGAAATTTACGACAGATCTTTTTGATTTAAACAAAATGGATATTTCCATTCCGACTTCAGATTGACCAATTCCAATCCATTTTTCAAAAAAAGAATTTTTATCTTCAATTCAAAAAACACTTCCTTCAATTTCAGACTGAAAATCTGATTTATCTGCTATCAAAAGTTTGCCTTTGAATTTCCAAGTTAAGTTAGATAAAATAAGCGAAGATTTTTTTGAAAATAATATAATTTTTTATAGTTTGTTCAATGATTTCAAATCCAAAGATTGAAAAATAACAAAAATAAACGATTCATACAAAGTTAGTCTTACAAAAAATTGAAAAACTGTCCAGTGATATTTATCCCAATATCCACCTTCTACTGATGACAACAAAAAAAAATCTGACTGAACTGAACGATATCTTTACTCTCAGCCAATTTCTTCTCCATCAGATCAAAGAGAACTAGTGACTTGGGATTGAAAAGATGATTGAGAGGCGGTTATAATCAAAAAAAATCAAGAAAAAGATTGCGACATCAAAGTTTTGGAGAAAAAATTAAACATAAATGGCGAGGCAATGTGAGCGTTGCTTTTCTGATATGTCCTTTGACAGCAAGGAATGAACTCGAAAATTTCACCTGAAGAAGAAAAAGAGTTTTGAGAAAAAATATGAAAATTAGATACTTACAAAGATATCAATGAAAATTATTCATCAGAAGATTTACAGTGAGAACAAAATAATTCAAATGAAAAAACAAACGAAACGACAGAAGAAAAAAAATTTTTGAAAGAACGAAAAGATTTGAAATGATATAAATTTGAAGATAAAGAATATAAAAATGATGATTGATTAGTTAAGTGATCTTGTTTGTGGATCAGACACAAAGAAACATCTTTGCCACCTTATCAAACTTGATGAGCTGCTCGATTAAAAATGGAAATATGTGACGTGGGCGAAAATGATTTTACAATCAAATTTCAATGATGAGAGTTGAAATTATGAGAATACGAATGATACAAACTTACACTTCCAAAAAATACTGACTCAATTGAAAATATCAAAAAAATATTCTGAGATGATATTTACAAAATGCCTTCACAAAAATGAAAAGATCTAAATTCTCGATTCAATGTGATGACAAAGAGTATTGATCCAGATTGAAAATTATTAAAAAATTCATTTGACAATATCAAACGAGAATGAGACAAATTCAAATTTAGCTGATGAGACAATGAATGAGAAGATGTTAAATATTTTTGATATTATGAACCAACGGTTTGAGAAGATCCAGACAAAGAAACATTGGCGCCAATATTGTATAATTTTACTCATAATCCAAATTGAACGTTCACTGTTTCAAACAAGACTAAATTTACACAAACAGATGATAAAACAAAAAAAGAAAAAGAAATTAAATATTCTCAAGAAATGGATTATACAGGTTTTCTTCTTTTTATGTCCAGCAAAAAGCTTCAACCAAAATCTCAAAAACAAGCAGATAAAATCCAAAAGTGACAAACAGATAACAGAGAGACGTCAACAACAAAAAGAAGATTTTCAATCAATTCTATATTTTCATTTTTCAAAAATACCAAAACAAAAATAGTTGATGGTATCAAAAAATATGATGAAGAAAGAACAGAAGAACTTACAGACGCAATAATGCAAAATTGAGACACATATAGAATGCTTGGTAAATTTTTTGGTCCA
Organism: Candidatus Absconditabacterales bacterium; assembly: GCA_041657585.1. Classification (GTDB taxonomy): domain Bacteria; phylum Patescibacteriota; class Gracilibacteria; order Absconditabacterales; family Absconditicoccaceae; genus JBBABP01. Next base: position 6,124 of record JBBABP010000017.1, read on the forward strand.
TTTGCAAGAATATCTGAATCTATGGAAACAATATGAGCAGAATATTTTTTGGAAAGAGATGGTAGAATTTGGAAAAAAATTGAAAAACGATTTAAATTTTACGAACAAGATATAAATTTTACTGATGCTCGAGAAAGAGATATAAAACCAATGTTGTTAGGCTGAGTGCCAGTGAAACCACATCACAAAATTCCAGCAATGCTTTTAGCTATGATAAAAAAATGAAAATGACCATACAACAGAAGTTCAAATTTAGTTTGAAAATGATTGCGAGTAAATATAATTCTTTGACCAAAATTGCAACAAGAATATTTAGCTATTGTTGCAAAAAAACAAAGAGATTTACAACAAAATGCTCATATATATGGAACGGTTTGGGCTGACCAAATTCAAAACGAAATTATAGAATTAGAAATGAAATTTATAGTTCACATAATAGATGGTAGACAACTTTGTAATTGACGTTCAGAATTAGAAAAATATTTTGTGCCAAAATGGTCAAAGACATTCCCAGGTAAACTTGATGAGGCTTATTCAGAATTTTTTAAACATAGTTTTGTAGAATGAAATTATGGAAAAATTCCACCTACAACAAATTTTGAATTTGCCAGGTTTGAATATTTTCGTCTTTTGTGAGATAGACCACAACAAGCCATTCCATATCTAAAAACTATGGCATTGAAAATCACAACAAAACAAGATTGACTAGTTTTTGAGCAAGCCGTCATGTCATGAATACTTTCATGAGTTTTTTTGAATATGGTTCCATCAGATACCAAATCTTGGATTGAAAAAATTTGTAGAACAAGATGATTTTTGCCATGATTATGGATTAGAGATATTAATCAACAATCAAAACTAAAAAGATTATTAGATATTATTTCAACAGGAAATGGTAGCCAAAATTTTACAGCAAAAACAAAATACAAATTAGATAATTTCAAAATGTGAAATATGGATTTAGCAAAATGATTTGTTTGATGGACTTGACCTTTTAAAAATTGGCTTTATGAAGATAACAATATGACAATAGTAAGTGAATTTATTGCAATAACTTGAAAAGCAAAAAATTGAAAAACATTTTTAGAAATGTGTGCTGATCCAAAAACAAGTCATGAAGACAGAGTTTTGTTAAAAGAATTATATGACAAGGGTATGGAAAAAGATGAAGATATTGATAATGATGTCAAACACAATCCAAATTCATTGAAAACTTCTATTTTTACAAAAAGTCAGAGTATAATACAAGAAATAACAAGATTTAAAGATAGTGAATTTTCTACAAAAACAGCTTGAGATAAAGATGAAAAGCAGTCTATACAACAATTTCGACAAGAAGTTGCAAAATCTATACCAAAATCCAAAGAATCAGAATTTAATGTAGAATTTATTTTAAAAAAATTTCTTAATCGATTTGGAGAAAAATGATTTCAAGATAGTCAAAGATGAGAATTTTTGAGAAGATTAAGAACAGTAAAAGAAATGTGACCATCAACACAAGGTACTGACGACATTTTGCGATACAGCATAGTCTGATTGATTATTAAAAATTCTTGAACTTGACAAGTTCCAGATGAATTAACAAAATGATTAGAGGCATTTAAAGATTTTTTCAAAAACAATTTGGATACAATTCTAAATCCAAATATGATAGAAAAAACAATGTGACGTCAGTATATTGAAGATAGCCAAAATCCATATAAAGTTTGAGATTGGCAGGAATATGTTTCTATTGCTGATCCAGCTATATTGATTACTTATTCACCACAAGAAAGAAAAGAATTGTGAATAGGCACAAAATCTAGAGAACTTAAAGATGATAACCATATAAACAAAAATCTTTATGATTTGGCCATGCAATTATACAAAAGTAATTGAATACAAAATCGCTTTAAAAAAAGTTATAACAAATTAGATACAATAAATTTACAAAACAAAAATGCAGAATTAGTTTCCACATTAGATCCAAAATGAATTAAAGTCAAAAATCCAAAAATTTTAAACAAAACAAAAAAAGAGCTACAAAGTAATTTATCAAATACAGATTACGATGAAGATAACTCATTTGATTATTATAATAATTATGATTTAAACTAAAGATTTAATCTGATATGATTGAAGCATGAAGCATGAAGCTGAAAATCTTTAATTACTAATTCCCAATTCCTAATTTCATTTTAATTTTTAATTCATTTTAAATGTCTCATATTATCGTCACAATCTGACCAGCAATCAACACAGAAGATAGATTGACAAAATTATATACAGAGTGAGCTAGAATTCTTAGATTCAATTTTTCACATTACAATGCCCAAACTGCATCAAAAGAAATTGAAGTAATTCGTAAAGTTGAGAAAAAAATCTGAGAAAAATTTTCTTTACTGCTTGATACAGAGTGACCAGGAATTAGAACATGATTTTTATCACAAGCTATTTCTTACGAAACTTGAGATGAATTCAAAATATTTACAGACGAAAAACTTATTACCGCTTGAGAAAAAAATCTTTTTTGCGATTATCCATTTTTAATACAAGATGTTTACGAAGGATGAACTATCAAAATAGATTCATGACTTTTTGAAGTTACTGTAATGCAAAAGTGATCAGATTATATTCTTGTAAAAGCAAAAAATAATTTTTTAGTCTGATCAAGAAGACACATTAATTTGCCTTGAGTGACTTTGAAGCTTCCAACAATATGAGACAAAGACAAAGAAGATGTTTTGTTCGCAATCAAAAATAAATTTGAATATATTGATATGAGTTTCACAAGGAGCAAACAGGATGTCAAAGATTTGAGAGTTTTTCTTGCAGAAAATGAATGAGAACATATCAAAATAATCTCAAAAATAGAAAGTCAGGAATGAGTGGATAACGTAAATGAAATTATAGATGCAAGTGATATGATAATGGTAGCAAGATGAGATCTTGGAACAGAACTTCCAATTGAAACAATTCCTTGAATTCAAATGAATATAGTCAAAAAATGCAAACAAAAACAAAAAAAAGTTATCGTCGCTACACAAATGCTGGAAACGATGATTACAAATCGCATACCAACAAGAGCAGAAGTTAGTGATATTTTTTATGCAGTTTTGCAATGAGCAGATTATGTTATGCTTTCTTGAGAAACAGCAGTTGGTAAATATCCAATAAGTTGTGTGAAAATAATGAACAAAGTAATTGTCGAGGCCAATAAATATGTTGAATAGAACATCAGGAAAAAGGGTAAAGGTGAAAAGTAAAAAGTAAAAAATTCCCAATTTCCAACTATGCTAAAGAAGACTTGCCAGCCACTTCGGAGGGGTTCGCTTCGCTCATTCCTAATTCCAAATTCCTAATTCCAAATTTTTTCCTACCTCACTCTAAGTGCAATTTCTCAATCAACATTAGGTTTGTTTTCATAAATAACTTGAGCTTTTATTTTGTAATCTCAAACTTTTTCGAATATTTGACTTGTTTGTATACATTCTCTTCAATTGCATTCCAAAGTTTTGTCATTACCAAAATCTCGTCTTATTTTCAACGGCATTCAATTTATTTCCAAAGAAAAATTAACTCTATCTCATATATTTGCCACTTGTGCAGGATGAGAATCAATATGAATTTTTAGAGTTGCTAATTGTTTTTTTACGATTATATTATTTTCTGGAGATATGCTAAGTTCACGTCATTTTTTTGTTTTAATTGTCAAAATTGGTTTATATTCACCATTATCTTTGACTGCATCATAATTATAAGTATGAGAAATTATTGATTCTGAAAAATTCTTTTTTATTTCTCCATCACCAAAATTCCAAGTAAAATAGACAATTTCATCAGCAGGGTCGATTAACGTTGTAGTAGATGCATCAAATTTAACAGTGAATGGTTCAATTCATACTGTATCAGGAGTGATTTTTAATTTTCAAATTATATCATCTCTTTTTATTTTAATATTAATATTTTTTTCTGTCTTTGTTCAGCGATCTGGATTAACTACCACAATTGTCAAAACATGATCCAGGCTATCTTCAATTTTAGTTTCCCAATTTTTATTATCTGTGGACAAGATAGATTTTCCATCAAGCAAAACTTTTTTTGTTGCTTGAATATCGTTTGGTTGAATTTCATTTATAGTTAATTTTATAATTGTAGGAATTTCTTTGATTATTAAATCGCCATTTTCAAGTCGAACTAATTTTCAAGTATTTTCATTTGCTAATTCAAAATTAGGAGAACTAGCTGATTTAAAATTTATATCATACAAAACATTAAAATCTGTTCATCAAACCAATATATCATCGCTTTCACATTCTCATTTTTTGTCTTCATCTGTCAAAAATGTTGCGTTTATAAAGTATGTTCATGCTCAAGGGAATTGAAAATTAAATTTTGGATTATTTATTTTTATACTATCCAAAGGCTCTTTGCTTTTTTTGTCAATTACATCAAATTGATATTCGTTTATACTTGCAGTATTGTCTATAAAATTTAATTCAAATCCATATTGAGTTCAGTTTATTTGTTTGGCTATTATTTCGCAAACAGGGACATCAGATTGTTCAACCCTTATTGGGAAAGTATAAATATAATTATTTAATCAAGGAAATCTTACATTCACATCCCAAAGTTTAGCTTGTTTGTAAACATAAGTAAATGTAGCATCATTTTGTCTTTCTTGTGTTCAATCTCAATTTACATCCCAAATTATTTTGTAATCTTGTAAATTTAGATCTTTAAAAACTTGAGTTGCATCAAATGTGACTTTATTTGGCACTTTGCCAACTACCATTTCAGTTTTTTCATCATTAAATAATAAATCATTTTTATTTGGGGTTACTGTGATTTCAGAATCAAAAACTATAGATCATGCTGGAACAGATTTTTGTAACTTTTCTCAAGTTGGTATGTAGATATAATCCATATTTAATCATAATTCATAGGTTCATTTTTTAAAATATATACAAGATCCATTGAATTGAGCAGAAGTTATATCCATAATTAAATTTTGTCAATTTCCACAATCAAGCTGTATTTGAGCAAAAGTTACTTGTCATAAATCTGGCAATATTTTTGCATTAAAATAATTTGTGTTCAAATTATAAAAAATATTAGCAGGTGCAATTAATTTCAAGCTTGCATCAGAACGAGTATAAACAGGTCATCACTTCAGATTTATATAAGGCATTATAAGTTTGTCGCTGTCCAAAATATTTTCCACGGAAATATTTTTAATTATACTCAAAACATTCGCTCACAAAACAATAGAAAATAAAAACAAAATAAATCAAAATATTGTTCAAACTATATATCGTATTTTTGGCTTATTTTTGATTGTTATCAATCTATATAAATTAACGATCAAAATTCATATTCACAAAAATACAATTAATCCAAAAAATATTACTGAAAATCAATTTAGTAGCATTTTTGTTGTTGCAGGATCAAGTCATACGCTAGAAAGTTTATTTGGATCTTTTATTAAATTCATAAATATTATTATCAATCATCAAAGTACGATCATAAAAATACTTACACATCATATCAAAAAAGCTTTAATAGAAACTCTTGATCAAACTTTTTTTACTTGAGTCTGATTTCAAACTTTTTGTTGATTAGCATTTTGTTGTACATTATTTAATGGTTGTTGATTAGGTGTTTGAACGTTTCATTCTGAAGATTTAACTTGATTTTGATTAGGATTATTTTGAAAAAATGGATCGAGCATTATTTATAATTAAAAAATTAAAATTTACACGCCTCTTTATTTTGGCGGGAATTTATAACATATTGAATTTAACTAATTAATGCTTATTTTCAAATGAAAAAAGAGCATTTTTAATTTTTCATTATTATTCTTGTACACTTGATTCTATATCACCCAACCATTAGGCAACAACAAATTTTCTTACAAAAAAAGAAAATCACTTTGATCAAAAGCTCAAATTTACGTTCCACCATTAATTCAGTGAACATCAAAAGATCTAAAAATTTCAAATCAGATTTCTTTTGAAGAAGTTGTTAACAACAAATTAATTTCTTGCAAATGATTGCAAAATTTCGTTCAAATCAAAAATTCCAATCCTCCCACATTTATTATCGACAATCACAATTATGCTTTATATTTTCGATATCTGGCATATCAAAAAAAAATCATATCCAAAAATAATTTATTAATTCACATAGACCAACATTCAGATATGAAAAAAAATTATTCAAAACTAAAAGATAATTTTACTTTACGTGATTTATTTCACTTCACTAATTTCAAAACAAATGTGTGAAATTTTATTTCAATTTCAAAAAAAATCTGACTAGTCAAAAACATCATTCAAATTAGAAGCGATTATTCATTAAATCAGATTTATACAAATTTTCAAAATTTAAAATCTGGCTACATACTTGATATTGATATTGATTTTCGACAGGGGAAGAACGATTACAAAAAAGATTTCAAAATAATAAAAAAATTAATTTCAAAAGCATCGTTAATTACAATCGCAACATCGCCATTTTTTATAGATCAAAAATTAGCAATTACAATTACGAAAAAATTGATTTCAAATTGTTGCACAAATAATTAATATATGTTTTTATATTTAAAAAATAACAAATATTCAAATGATTGAAAATTTACAAAAATTTGAAGAAAAACAAAAAAAATCTTTGATGCAAACAATATGAAGTAAATTACGAATTTGATTGGACGATTTGGTTCGTACAATATGATTTTGAGAAAAATCAACCATTTCAAAAAATCCGTCTAATCGTATTTCAACAGAACTTGATAGATATGAAAATAAAAAAATTTCTCAAAGCAAACCCTTTTAATTTAAAAAAATAGTTATACTAAACCGCTTACTTCCTAATCTTTTAATCCTCGCCAAATAAAGAGGCGAGCAAGTTTTAATCTTTTAATTAAATAAATGACAAACCAACAAATAATTGATAACATATTAAAATATGAAATCCATTTTCATTTTTCCAAAAGCTGATGACATGGGTGACAAAAAGTAAATAAAAAAAACACAAAAGCGGAACTTTTTTTCAACATTCACGATTCAAATTTTCTTTCTGATGATCAAAAAAAATCTTTAATTCAAGTTGCAGGACATAGAGTTCATCATCACGAAGGTATTCTGATTCTTACAGATAAAGAAGAAAGACTGCAATATCAAAACAAAAAAAAAGTCACAAAACATTTCATTATTTTATTAAATGAAGCTTTAAACATGCCAATCAGAAATAATTTATTATTTTAATTAAATTATGCTCAAAAAACCTTATTATCAACTTTCTCCAGAAGAAACATTAATTTCATTAAATACAAGCAAAAATTGACTTACAGAAGATGAGGTTATATTAAGACAAAAAATATATTGAAAAAATATTTTAAAAAAAATCTGACAAATTCCAGTATTATTGAAATTTTTCAAACAATTCAAAGATGCACTGATCATATTACTTATTATAAGTACATTTATTTCTTTGTATTTACAAGATTATAGATGAGCAACTATACTTTGATTGATAGTTGTTTTAAATGCTATTATATGATACATACAAGAAGCTAAAGCAGAAAAAATAATGGAATCATTGAAAAAAATGATTACATCTGTTTCAAAAGTCAAAAGAAATTGAAAATTAATAGAAGAAAAAACAGAAAATTTGGTCCCATGAGATATTATTTATCTTGAAGAGTGAGAGAACGTACCAGCAGATTTGAGAATAATACAAGAGTCAGATTTTCAAACTAATGATTTCTCTTTGACATGAGAATCTAATCCAGTTAATAAATTTACTCATGCAATAGGTTGAGATGTGGCATTATCTGAAAAAAATAATTCTGTTTTTATGTGAACAAATGTGGCAACTGGATATTGTCGATGAATTGTAATTTGAACAGGGATGAATACAGAACTTGGCAGAATTGCAAATTTATCACAGACCACAGTTTATCAACCAACACCATTACAAAAAGAAATGTCAGATATTGCAAAAAAATTAATAATCTGAACTATAATTCTTTGAGTAATTTTAGTCGCAGTTGCTTTGCTTGCAAATTTTACTCTCAAGGAAGCTTTTATATTTGCAGTTTGATTAGCCGCAGCTATGGTTCCTCAATGATTACCAGCACAAGTTAATGTTGCTCTGACTTCAGCATCATGAAGATTAGCCAAAAATAATGCCTTAGTCAAACAATTAGCTTCGGTAGAAACTTTGGGTTGTGTAAATATAATTTGTACAGATAAAACTTGAACTCTGACAAAAAATGAAATGACAGTCAAGAAAATTTATCTTTGATGACAAATTTATGAAATTACCTGATCTTGATACCAACCTATATGAACGATACAAAAATCACTTAAAAATAAATTCATCGATTTCAATCCAAAAGATTTATCACAATTTATTGACACTCGAAAACATTTTTTTTACTCATGATTTCTTGCTTCAAATGCAAAAATAAACTGTCCAGATGAAGAGCATCAACTGCGATATTCTATTTGAGATCCAACAGAATCAGCATTAGTTAGTTTAGCTCAAAAAGTATGATTTGATACAGAAAAATTAAATGACAAATTTCAGCAATATCATCAATTTTGATTTGATGCTTATAGAAAAATGATGTCGTCGATTCGTTGTGTTGATGGCAAAGATTATGTTTATGTCAAATGATCTGCAAGAGCTATATTAGATAATTCTACGCAAATATTTGATTGAAAAAAAATTAGAAAAATTACAAAAGCAGATCAAGACGAAATTTTAAATCAAGTAGAAAAACTTGCATCACAGGCTATGAGAAATTTGGCGATAGCATACAAGCCAATAAAAAAATATGACTCAACGCTAAAGATGCAAGAAGCTGAATCAGATTTAATTTTTTTATGATTTGTTAGTATTATTGACCCACCTAGAGAAGAGGTAGCAACAGCAATTCAGTCAGCTAAAGATGCAAATATCAAAATAATTATAATTACTTGAGATTACTGACTTACTGCACAAGCTATAGCAGAAAAAATTTGACTATGAACATCCAAAAATATTTTAATTATCAAATGAGATGATCTAAAAAATAAATCTGATATTCAATTAACTAACGATTTGCAAAACAACAAATATATTATTTTTTCTAGATCTTCGCCAGAAGATAAACTTAGAATAGTTAACTTATTAAAAAAGACTGATTATGTGGTCGCAGTTACTTGAGATTGAATCAATGATGCCCCCGCACTAAAAAATGCTGATATATGAGTTGCTATGTGAAAAATATGAACTGATGTTGCAAAAGAAGCATCAGAAATTGTACTTTTAGATGATAGTTTTTCTACATTGATATATGCAATTCAGCAATGAAGAATAATATATCAAAATCTCAGAAAAACAATTCTTTCTTGTATTACTTCAAATTGATGAGAACTTTTTGCAATACTTACTAGTTTAGTTAGTCAAGTATTATTTGGTCTTCCAATTGCCATTACGCCTATTCAAATATTAACAATTGATTTGATATGAGAAATGTGACCATTAACTGCTTTGGCTCGAGATCCAGCAAAAAATGATCTGATGCATGATAAGCCTAGAAACATCAAAAATTATTTAATCAATAAATCGGCGATTATAGATCTTATTCGATCTTGAGCTTTGATGTGAATAATATGATTTTTATCTTATATATTATATTTTGTTTTTAATTGAATTTCTTTAAAATGAATTGAAACAAACACTATAATTTATATGACAGGAACTTCTATTACTTATACAAGCATATTATTTTGTCAATTTGCTAATATTTTTTCACGTAGAGCTGGATTATATGATTCAGTGTTTACATCATATCTACGATCAAACAAAAAATTATTATTTGCTATTTTAATATCTTTAATTTGTATGATGATTTTGATTTATTTCAAACCAATAAGTAGCTATTTCAACTTCTGAGCAATGTCTTTACAAGATCGATTATTCCCAATTGTTTGATGATTAGTATTTTTATTCATACGTGAATGATACAAATTAATATTAAAAAATAACAATGCAATATAAAATTTTTTGATGTAAACTAAATAAATTTTATTTAAACAAACGGTTAAATTATTTTAATCAAACATTTTCTGATAATTCAGACAAATTTCTACTTACAACTTGCGTTGTGACGGACAGGGCAAAAACAAAACGACTCAAAGAAGTTAAACAAATAATAAAAAGCTGAAAAAAAATTTACATTACTGGATGTGGAACTTTGGAAAAATGAAAACTTATCTACAAATCCAAATTCTACAATATTTATCCAGAATTAAAAGAATTTAAAAATCAGATTTATCTTCTTCCAGAACAACCTAAAATTAATTCATCAAAAATAAAACTAACAAAATTAATTCCAAGCGAAAAAAATATTTATACTAGAAAATTTATCGTTATACAAAATGGTTGCGATAATTTTTGTAGTTTTTGTTTGACAGTCAAAAAGAGGGGGAATCATCGAAATAGACCAGCAAAAGAAATTATAAATGAAATTAATGATTTTCAAAACTCCTGATGAAAAGAAATTATTCTGACTTGAGTCAACTTAGCTGCTCGATGATGCAAAGATACCAAAAAGCCAAGTCAGTCAAAATTTCCTAAACTTTTAAAGGCAATTTTAACTCAAACAAAAATACCAAGGATCAGAATTTCAAGTTTGTGACCAGAATATTTAAGTGACGAGTTTTTCAAAATTATTTCTTCCAAAAGATTTCTGCCTCATTTTCATATTTCTATTCAAAGTTTTTCCGATAATATTTTAAAATCAATGAATAGAAATTACAATTACCAAGACTTATCTTCAGTTATTTCAAAATTTAAAAAATTAAAAAGATCAGACAAAAATCAGATTTCAATTTGAGCAGATATTATTATTTGATTCCCTGGGGAGACAGAAGGGGACTTTACGGAGACATTGGAGAATGTTAAGAAGTTTCAAATTACCAAAATTCATTCATTTCCATTTTCCAAACATTCTAAATGAGAAACTGTACCTGCAAGTAAATTCAAAAATCAAGTTGACGACAAAACAAAAAAAGAAAGGCAAAAAATATTATTAAATCTGACTGATAAAATTAGAGAAAAATTTATTTTACGCAACAAAAATTTACATCATAATGTTTTAATCGAGTGATTCAAAGATGGTAAATGGCACTGACGAACATGAAATTATATTCAGGCTAATTTAAATTGAGATTTTAAAAGATGAGAGATTGTGAGCGTTGAGAAATTATAGTAATGGTTAATTATTTTATTCTATAGTTTTTATCGATATTTTCTTAGTTACTAATTTGTTCCGCAAATTTATTTTTTCAACGAAGTTTATTTATATATCTCGATCAGCCTATAATATATATCTCGATCAGCCTATAACAAGATTTGTTAATGGTACATTATTTGCCGTCCAATCAAGTACACGACCACCAACATATAGTAAATTTCTTTTTCATTCTCTTTTAACTACTCTATATTCTTTCATATTATTTTCCGTTATCATTGTTTCTTTTCAGAAATTTCCATCATTACTTATTCATGATATAATTGCTTCATTTGGTTTGCTGCTTATTGCTATAAATTCCTTTCAATTTTGGTCCACTATAAGATCTCATTTTTTTACATCAGTTCATTTTAGGTTTTCACACATTGACCGATTAAGTTTAGAAAAAGTTGGATTATTACTTTCATTATGCAAATTTAAAACTGATTTTATTCACTTTCAAATAGTTGTTTTTGGGTGTTTAAGTAAATTGTGTGGGTTATTTCACAATGTTTTTTCTCTAAATACAAAATTATATTTATTTATTTTTTTTTCATAAGTAGTTTTTGAAGAATTAGAAAAACTTTTTACTTCTGAAACAAAATTGCTTGCTAATTTTATAAATTTTCTAGGATATTTGATGGCAAGTCAAATAATAGGTATTTTTTGAGGCATATCCATAAGCCATTTTTTTCTCCAATTTAATCGATGGTTTTTGCTATTTACTGATCTTTTTAACACTTTATAATTATCGATCATGGTTTCTGTAAATTCAACTTTACTTTTAATATCATTCTGTTTTACCAAAAATGCTTTTCAATCTTTATCAACAGATATTTGAAATTTCTCTCATTTTCTAGATACAACAATATCTTGATTCATTATCAACGTTTTATTTAATCAAGGAATTAAGTCTCGATTTCAAAAACTAAATTTATGATTAAATAAGGTAAACACAAACATTTCTCTATCTATTTTTGGTTCGATTTCCTTTTCTGCCTTCGCAATTAATTTATCTAATTTACTTTGATTCTCTGGTGTATTTGTATTGTCTACATCAACAAGCTCTTCTTTTTTTATTTTTTTTCCATTTTCATCTACCGCCTCTTTAGGTTCTGTTGGCTCATTTTTTTTATTTTTAGCTTCTGCATCAGCCTTAGTTTTAGCTTCTGCGTCAGCTTTATTTTTAGCTTCTGCGTCAGCCTTAGTTTTAGCTTCTGCGTCAGCTTTATTTTTAGCTTCTGCATCAGCTTTATTTTTAGCTTCTGCGTCAGCTTTATTTTTAGCTTCTGCGTCAGCTTTATTTTTAGCTTCT
>JBBABP010000018.1:0-18207 GCA_041657585.1 Candidatus Absconditabacterales bacterium
TTCAAAAGGTTTAATCTTTTTAGAAAAACAATCTTTAATAAACTCCCTTATAAATATTCTTGCACCTTCCCAATAACTTTCATTCTCACTTTCCCAAAATTTAGGGGATTCACAAAGTGTTAAAATCAGCCTACTTAAGCTATTAACTTCAGAGCCACTATCTCTAATCCAATCATGAACATTTTTAGCATAAATAAAAAACTCGCCACCAACAGAATCTTCTGAAGCAAAGTGAACGAGTTTTCTACTAATGTAAATTTCTGGGATTCATTGATTGAGCATTGTGTGTAAAATTGCAATTGATTTGTGTTTGTCGCCAATCCTAATTGATTTTATCAAGTAGCTTATCAAGTCATACTTGTTGTAAAATCATTTTTTTTCTTGTTTTGGTTTCTCTTGTTCTAAAAGAGGAGTTTCTAAAAGTTTTTTCTTCATAATTTTTAAAATAATAAGATAAAAGTTTGTGCTTCTTATCTTATATATGCCGTGCTATAGTCAAGAGATTTACAAATGATTTTGCATATTTTTTAGGTGAAAGATTTTTTCATCTTTAATAGATAATTTGGTTGAAAAGGGACAAATTATTGTTATATTCAAAAGTGCCAGACAACAGTGTAATTTGTTTATTTATTAAACAGTCAAAGCTTTACTCAATGATACAAAAAGACGGCTACCTTTAGCATTGTCTTTCGTCATTGGGAGCTTTGCACTGTTGTCTGGCGATAACTGGTGGTAGTCGTCTTTTTTTATATTCTAAAAATAACAGATGTTGTTTATCAAGAAAAATGAAAATCTTTTAGAAGTTCAAGAAACTACTTATGACAAAGAAGACCAAATGCAGGAATATATATATGAAAACCCTCAGATTTTGCCTGTTGAAGAATTAACTTGAAATAAAAAGCTTATTGTATTGATTCGTGAATTATCGACAAATTACGGTCGTCTTGATGGACTTGGTATAGATGAAGCTTGAAACATATATATCATAGAAACAAAGCTATTGAGAAATCCTGATAGGAGAAACATTATCGCTCAACTACTTGATTATTGAGTGGCTCTTTGGACAGAATATAAAGACCCACAATCTTTATTGGATTTACTCTCTTCAAAAAACATAAATATAAAACAATTGATTTTGGATAATTTTAAAACTAGTGAAGAACTTGCAAACATCATCATTGATAATTTTAAAAGCAATTTAAAACAATGAGTATATCAATTTGTTGCAGTGACTGACGCTATTGAAAATAGGATTCTTGAACAAATACATTTTATAAATCAATCTAGTAAATTCAGCTTTTTCCTTGTAGACCTTAGATATTATCGTCACGAAAATGATGAATTTATTATTCCAAAGTGATTCGGTGGTGAAATTATTAAAAATATATCTTCATCAACCTGAACTAGTATGAGACAATCAGATTTGCCTGAATTTCTTGAAGCAGTTGAACTAAATTTATGATTTACTACAAAAGAGTTTTATTCTGAATTTGCACAACTTCTTCAATCAAAATGATATAGTGTAGAAGTGAGAGTTTGAAAAAAGCCAACAATGTTATTTTTCAATGATAAGGATGATGTTTATCTTTTTTCTATCTATTCTGACACTGGTGAAATTTGGCTCAATAAAAAAAATAAACTATCGAAATTTGATAGGATTTGATTTTTCAATCAGCTTTTTGATTATAAGATTGACCCTAAATCATCACAGAATCAGTTTAAATTAGCATATAAGGATTATGAAAATAAGTTTCAAAATTTATTAGAAAACATTAAGAAGTTAACGGCGAATAAAAATTAACTGTGCTCATAAGACATAAAAATAAGTATGTTTATTGGTGACGCACAACTTTATTTCAGTTTAGTATAAAATTCATAAGGCTGGATTGTTGTTTTGGACATAAAAAAGATATATTTATATAAAACACGAATCAATTACTTTTATAAATTTATCATCTAGGCGGAAATGGGTCTCTTCAATAAGAATTAGCTTCTTGTATTTTTCAATCCTTTCATTGAATTTTTAATTCTGCCCTTTGATTTTGAGCAATGGTTTTAGCTGCATTTACAGCCTCTTGTTTTGTTTGTGTATGAATAGAATCTCTATCATTGTTTGGGTTATGAACCCTCCAACCACCTGATTCTTTCGGTGAAACCCATACTTGTTTTGTAGACATTAGTGTATTTGTTTAATAAATAAAATATTAAATGCCATTGTTTCTATTTTATATACATATTCATTCCCTCAAATTTGTGAAGGATTTCCAGCCTTAATGGATGAGCTGGGTCTACTATTGCCTCATTTATATATTCTAAGGCCTTTGCTATATCTCAAATATCATTATCTTTACATCATTGTTCATAATAACAAACCGCCAAGAAATATAGACAACTATTTAATTTGTATAAATCTTTCAGAGTACTTGGCTCGGCCCTTAGCATACTTAAAGCATCTATAGCCTTTTGATATTGTTTAGACATCATATATTGAATGGCATATTTCAATTGATTAGAATACTCCATATCCTCACGGGTCTCTTTTTCTAATTTAAGTATTCTTTTCTCTGCTTCTTCAACTTTTTCTACGGTTCATTCTATTTTAAATCAATTATACACAAAAAACACAGCAAAAATAGTAGTAATTATTGATAACCGCGTAAGCCAAAAATTAACTGCTGAATTTGTATCTATTGTATAATAATTTCTATTCTCTTTTAAAGAAATATCTTTTACTACTTTCAATATCTCTCAAGTATTGTTGATTCATGGAATCAACTGTTGTTCTGATAAATTGTTTTGTAAAATGCCTGTTTTAGCATAAAGGCAAATGGATACAATAAATCATCAAAAAATAATTATAATCAATGGAATTGTTTTTTTAAATCATAACGCAAATTTTTTACTATCCATTTATTAAAAATTTAATGAACTAAAAATATTTCCAATCAGACTATTTTATCTTTTCCAATACTTTTCTATAAATTTCTACCATTGCTCGTGTATCTTGCTCACAATAGGTTAACAAATCCTTCTTAGCTTTTTCATATTCTTCTTGGCTCATATTACCTAACACTATATTTTTTAAAAGTGCTGTTGCAATACCGCCATTCCCAACTTCTAAATTATCATAACTAATATCAGTAAGCACTGGTAAAACCTTTTTTATTGAAGCACTTCAGTTAAAGTCCTTGTGAAAATAGAGTAATTTTTTGAAAACTTCCATCAAATCAAAAGTATTTGCGTTTATCTTTTCAAAAATCTCCTTATATTCTGGATACATTTCTCATGACTCTATATTTCTTCCGCATTCAAATCATTTATTCCAAGCTATAAAAGTTCAATTTGCGATTCAACAATCTTTAATAAAAGCATCTATTACACTTTTATTGTTTGGAGCTTTGAAATCCACAATATTTGCATAATGTTTAATCTTACCATCAGACTGCATAATATGCATAGAATATTGAACTGTCGATTGTTGCCGTGGACTTGTTCAATCAAAAATTGGTATTGCTCAACTCATAGTTTCATAATCGTAGAAAAATAATGGAAATTTTAGAAATGAAAATAAACTTTTTATTCACTCTTTATCTATTACCTCTCATTGAAGATAAAGTTTAACAAATTTTTGTAATACTGATTCTTCATCTCAATTGCCTAACTGCTCAATATCATTTTCATCCAAATCTTTAACATATAACTTTCAATTATCTAAAAGCATTTTTAATTTTTTCTTTGATTGAGTGATTCTTGGGATAGAAAAAATAGTTCATTTTTCAGGTTCTTTTCAATAATACATAAAATAATCTCATCAATCAAATGGATAAGTCTGATTAAATTTTTCTTCAGTCAGACTCAAATTATTTCTCATCATTTCAATATTATGTTCTATTGTTTCATCCTCATCTAAAAATTCAGTCACATCCATAATTTTAATAATCTCATTTGGGATTATATCTCAATGTTTAATATACTCTTTATTCAAATGATATAGATATACTTTTCAACTAAATTTTGGAAAAGTTTTTTTTAACACATATCTTTGGAAACTCATATCGTCTGTTAAATCTTGTTTTAGTTTTGGAATTTTAGTATCTGTAAGAGGAGTATTTACGCTCTTAACTTCTACAAGGTCATAAGTTCAATCATCATTTTTTATTAGAAAATCAGTTTTAACAAACAAATCATCAATAAGAAATCAACCTTGATAAATAACATCTGAAGAAAGTGCCATTACTTTATCTGTGGCTTTAGCGTAATTTTGATGAAAGTTTTTAAAGTCCTCTAATTTTACTTCAGTGATATTTTTACCTTCAAAAAGTTGTTTAACAACATCTTCTACTTCTTGTCCTATTGTAGCTCAATCAATACTTCAATACTCATATTCATTAATAGATTGATAAACTACTTTATTGTTTATATGTCGTCGTGCCAACTTCGGAAAGTCAGAAAATTCTTTGTAGAGAGATTTGGTTATATACATCGCTAATAACCGTTATTTGTATAAAAATTGTTTAAAATAAATGTATTCTTTTGGGCTTACGTTTCAATCTAAATTTACTTAACAATAACAAAACATCACAAAAACTAATTAATAAAATTATGAAGAATTTAAGGATTTGATTTTAAAGAAAGATACATTATATATTAGCAGAACGTCCGATTTGAAAGAAGATGAAATGGATATAGATGTTTGCGGTTTAGAATAAATAGTTTAATTAACTGGGATTATGTTTCCTCACTTATAAAAAATTCTAAATTTTTTAATTATTCAATCTGTTCAATTACTTAAATATCATCAAATATTTATATATACATCTCCTCAATTTAGTTTTTGAATCGGTTTTATTTTTCTAAAATAAGTTTTGTTATCAGCGACCAAAAATCATTGTTTCATGTCTAACCAGTATGATTTATCACTGTTTTTTAAATCTTCTCCATACATTCTTCAATTCAATTCTTGACGTTTTGGATATGATTTATTATCATAATATTTTCAACCTGGATTTTTTCATACATTTACGACTCAACCATATTCATTATCTCAAAATATTACAAATAAATAATATGTATTTCATTTTAATCTAAGACTGGGGATTACGTTTGTAACTATACATAAATAAGCATCTTGAAATCAGGGCGTTATTATATATTTTTGGTATAGTTATGCTCAGGGTTATTAACTTCTCACGAATAAATATCTATATATTCAAAATCTCATAGACCCGAAAACTCACAAGTTCCAGTATTAGGTAAAAATAATGTATTTTGATTATTTTCTATAGTAGAGTTGGATTCGTTTATTTGTTTTTCAACATTATTTATTCATCAGTTTAATGTATTTACAGGATTGCTATTTTGATTAGGCTTAGAAAAAATAATTATAAAAATAGTTAATCATAGAACTATAATTACAAATAATGCAATAGAAAGTATATATTTTGTTTTTTCTTTCATTTTAATAATTTAATTATTTAATAAAGGGGCAATATTTAGACTAAGTAATTTGAAAATACAGGCAATAAGCATTACACACATAAAGATACTACCAATTCTATTCTTTTTACTAATATAATTAATAAAGCCAATAATTTCATTCGCAAAAATAAATGATAGTGTTGGAATAAAGAAAGCGAATAAAAATATAAATATTATCTTCATAAGTTTATCATTAAGCAAATTTCATACATTAGGCAATATAGACAATAAAAACACAAAAAAAAGAATTTGATTAACGCACGATAATCTTTCTCGTTTATCAATCTCATATAAATCAGTAATTTTCGCTCAATTTTTCATAATTTGCTTACTAATATTAAATTTTTTTTAGTATATTTTTTTATTTTGTCAAATCAAGCTATATAGTTTGGAATGTTCTTCAAATCCATCTTTGTAATATTCAAACGTCTTTTCTACAAACCTATCATTACTCATAATATCAGATTTCTCTATCTTCCAACCTCTAAAGATGCCGTAAGTAGCAAAGAAACGGTATTTTTTTATTTGCTGAATTTCTATTACTTCTGATAATTGAGGTATATCTAACTTGGAAAATTTGACCGCATATTTGAAGACTTCCCCTATACCTTTACGGCTGTAATTGTCCTTATTCACTTCTATCTTCCTTATTGCTACCTGGTAACTATCTTTTGTGATTTTATACCATTCTTTTTGAAGCTCTCTATTGGAATACGTACTCAGCTTTTGTAAATACTCTATGGGGACATCTTTATTAGTGCATACGAGCATATGGATATGTGGATGTCGTCAGTTTTTCTGATTATAAGTAACTTCCACAGAGCTGACTATTCCATCAAAATTATTCATAAAGCTCTTTGTCTTATGTTTAGCTCTTTTGGAATTTCTGAATCTTTGAGCTAATTTCTCTTTTGCCTTCCATAATTTATCCATAAGAAAGTCCAAAGATTGCTTATTATTGTGCCTGACCGTCAATGATATATGATACCAATTCTTTGTGTCCAATCCATATTGGATAATTCAGGCTTCAAACTTCTGTATCATCTTTATAGACCTTCTGGTCGCACAGGCTAGACAGAATTTATCATATTTACAGAAGTTGGACTTATAGAGTTTCTTCTCTCCATTGAGATAATCACGGAAAATGAGGACATTACAACAGTCCTTTATTCTGCCTTTCTTCCATATAGACCCTAATAGGTGTGGTTTGTTGGCTTCTAAATATTCAGTAATTTCTTTCTTTTTTTGTTGGCTTCTGACCATTTTATAAATAGTCCTTTGGATGATGTCTTGTTGTTCAGACATTGTTTTGTCTTTTAATAAAGTAAAATGAGTAATGAATTGGGTAAAGTTATTTAAGAGTAATATTAGCAAATAAAAGATGACCGATTTATTCCTTATTTATAGATTGTTTTTTTCTGCTCATCTATATTTTCTTTTGTGGAAGATATTCGGTCAATCAATAAAAAATCTTCTGTTTTTCAGATAGATTTTTGAAGCTATTGATTTCTTCTCCTATTTGATTATAGTAGAAACAGACCCGAGAACGTATGGTTCTTATGTCTAATTTGACGACGGTGGCATAAATTTGTTCAAAATTTTCCCGCCCGTTGCGAAACTAATTTGAGTATAATTACAAAAAAATTTTGTCTACAAGTATAATGATCTTCTTAAATAAGATTAATTATTTGTGGCTGAAAGTTTCAAAAAAAAATAATAGCAAATGAATCATTTTTGTTGCTTCATAGCTGTTGTTTTATTGAGACGTATATTTTTTGTAAAATCTATTGCATTTTGTTATTAAATTTATATAGTAAATTTTCGCGATATTTTTTTACAAATTATTTTACCACTGCCCTCCAGGGTAAAATATATATTTTATAGCAAAACTTTACAAAGGATTTATTTTAATTTTTAAATATATTTATTATGGCTAATAAAGTTCACGTTAATGTTGGTACAATTGGTCACGTAGATCACTGAAAGACAACATTGACATCGGCTATTACCAAAGTTGCTGCTACTAAATGATATGCGCAAGTTTTGGATTATTCACAAATTGACAATGCTCCAGAAGAAAAAGCAAGAGGTATTACTATCAATACTAGGCATGTTGAATATGAAACTGATACTAGACATTATGCACATATTGATTGTCCAGGGCATGCTGATTATGTAAAAAACATGATTGTGGGTGCTGCACAAATGGATTGAGCAATACTTGTTGTTGCTGCTACGGATTGACCTATGCCACAAACAAGAGAACATGTACTTTTGGCACATCAAGTAAATGTTCCAAAAATCGTAGTTTTCTTAAACAAATGTGACATGGTTGCTGATCCAGAAGAGTTGGAGCTTGTAGAAGAAGAGATTAGAGAAGTTTTGAAAAAAAATCATTATGATCCAGCTACTACTCCTATAATTAGGTGATCTGCATTGAAAGCTATGGAAAATTCAAAAGACGCAGAATGAGATGCAAAATGTATATGGCAATTATTAGACGCTTTGGATACTTATATACCAATTCCAAAAAGAGATGTAGACAAATCATTTTTGATGCCAGTTGAGGATGTTTTTTCTATCAAAGGAAGATGAACTGTTGCAACATGAAGAGTAGAAAGAGGTACTTTGAAAATAAATGATGAGGTTGAACTTTTGTGATTAGGAGCTGAACCAAAAAAAACAATTATTACTTGAATAGAAATGTTTCACAAACAATTTGATGCTGCTGAGGCATGAATGAATGTTTGACTATTACTTAGAGGTATAGAAAAAGATCAAATAGAAAGATGACAAATTTTGTGTAAACCATGAACAGCAAAAGCTTACAAAAAATTTGAAGCTGAAGTATATGTATTGAAAAAAGAAGAATGAGGTAGACACACTCCATTTATGTCTTGATATAGACCTCAATTTTTTATGAGAACAACTGATGTTACATGAACAATAAATTTGAAAGCATGAACAGAAATGATTATGCCTTGAGATAATGCAAAAATAGATGTAGAATTAATTTATCCAGTTGCTATGGAAGAAGGATTGAGATTTGCTATCAGGGAATGATGAAGAACAGTTTGAGCTTGAGTAGTTACAAAAATAGCTTAATTTTTTTGATATTTAAAGCTTGGCGCTTAGTTTTCGAAATTAAGCGCTAAGACTTAAGTATTAAGAATTATTTTATGTAAAAATATAAAAATCATGACAGAAAAGCAAAAAAATCAAAAAACAAAGTTGAGGATAAAATTGAAAAGTTATGATATCAAAATGCTTGAATCTTCAGTTGGTAAAATAGTTGGTTTGCTTATAAAATCTTGAGCAAAAATAGTTTGACCAATTCCATTGCCAAAAAAGAGAAAAGTTTATACTGTTTTGAAATCTAATTTTAAATTTAAAAATTCTAGAGAACAATTTGAAAGAATTACTTATTCTAGAATGGTAGATGTAGTTGAAACTTGATCAAAAACTATGGAATATTTGCAAAATTTAGCAATACCAGTTTGAGTTTTGGTTGATGTGAAAGTGTTCTAAAGATTAAAATTAATAATGAATAATTAATAATGAATAATGAAAAAAATGCGAATTGGGAATTAGGAATTGGGAATTGGAAAGCTATTATAAACTTATATTATATTCAGCTTTTTATTTATTGTTTAATATAAAATTATTTAAGACAAAAAGCTTCATTGTTTTTGGGCTTTTGTTTTTTATAGAGTAAATTAGTGTTTAAAAAAGTTATTTTAAATTATTGAAGACAAACAAATGCATAAAGGATGATTGGTTGTTAGTAAAAAAGAAATGACAAAAATATGGAAAGACGATAAATTTCTTACTGTGACTTTGGCGCAAATTCTTCCACAGGAAATTTTGAGATATAAAAATAGCGAAAAAGATTGATATAATTGCGCTGTTATTTGAGTTGAAAAAAAAGAGCTCAAAAAAACAAAATGAAAAAAAGTATCTTATAATATGGTGACTGAATTTCCAGTTGATGAAGAATTTGTAAAAAATAATGAAGTTGGAAAAAATATTGATATGAAATTTATGGAATGAATAACAAATGTTGATGTAGTTTGATACTCTAAAGGTAAGGGTTATCAATGAGTGATGAAAATATTCCATACAAAATGATGACCAAAAACTCACTGATCAAAATTTCATAGACACGTTGGTTCTATGTGAAATAGAAAACCTAGAAGAACATTGAAGTGACATCCTCATGCAGGGCATATGTGAAATGCTCGCGTTACTTTGAAAAGAATAGATATTTTGGATGTGTATAATAATGATAAGGAACAAATAGTCGTTTTAAAATGATCTTTGCCGTGATGTTATAATTGATTGTTAAAATTAATAGTAAATTAAAAAATGAATAATTAAAAATTAAAAATGAATAATTAGAGATTTTAAATAATTTGTAAACTAAAAATGGCATATTCAGTAGATATCTATGATAATAAGTGAAAAGTTGTTTCCAAAATTAATTTGGAGCCATCTATTTTTGCTGATGAATTTGTAAATGAATCTTTGATACATGAATATTATTTGCTTCAAACAAGCAATGCTCGCAAAAATATAGCAAAAGCAAAATCGAGATGAGAAGTACATGGTTCTTGAAAGAAATTATATAAGCAAAAAGGTACTTGAAATGCTAGAGTATGAGGCAAACAATCTCCTATTAGAAAATGATGATGAGTTGCATTTTGACCAACCGCAGAAAGAAGTTATTTGAAATATATGAATAAAAAATCAAAAAAATTGGCCTTGAATGGAATTTTGACTTTGAAGGCAAAGGAAAAACAAATTTTGTGATTGCAGGATTTTGAAATGAACTTGCCAAAAACTAAAAGTGCTTTGGATATACTAAAAAATGTTTGATTGAAAGATAAAAAATTATTGTTTGTTTTGAATGAAAAAAATGAAAATATTTCAAAATCTTTTAGAAATTTGGAAAATTTGAAATGTTTGTTAGTAAACTATTTAAATCCATATGATTTGATGAATTGTGATAATATAATATTCGTCGAGTCGGCCTTAAATACAATTAATAAAATTAAAAAATTAAAAGATTAAAAAACGAACGAAGTTAGCCCCGCAACTGCGATGGTTAAAAATTAATGAAAAAAATAAATCTGATTTAAATATTAAAATAATTTAATTATGACATTTAGGCAAAAATTACAGGTTAGAGCAAAAAAAAATGTTAGAGCGAAAGTTATAAAAAAATTTTCACCATATGAAATAATTTTGTCTCCCATTGTAACTGAAAAAACACATAAACAGCAAGAAATACACAAATATTGTTTCAAAATTCACAATGAAGCAAACAAAAACGATGTTAAAGAAGCTTTGCAATATATTTATAAAATAACGCCATTGGCAATTAATATGGTAAATGTTGTTTACAAATCTAGAAATCAAAAAAAATTGAATAGAAAAGCATATAAAAAGGCTTTAGTGACTTTGGATAAAAAAGATAAAATAGAGGTAGGAAGTTAGAAAATTAAAAATGAATAACCCCGTAGTTGTGGGACTTCACTTTGTTTGTTAAAAATGAAAAGATTTTAAATAGTTTGTAAATTAAAAAATGGTTATGAAAACTTATAAACCAAATACTCCATCAAGACGTTTTATGACGTGATATGATTTTAGTGATGTGACTAAAAATAAACCTCAAAAATCATTAACGAAATTTATTTGAAAAACTTGATGAAGAAATAATAAATGAAGAATAACCTCTAGATTTATGTGATGATGACACAAAAGACTTTACAGAATTATAGATTTTAAATGATACGATAAATGTGATATAAGCGCAAAGATTGCCAGCGTAGAATATGATCCTTATAGGACAGCAAGAATTGCATTATTGAATTATGTTGATTGAGAAAAAAGATATGTGTTGGCTCGAAAATGAATAAGTGTTTGAGATGTCGTGATGAATTGAGAAAAGGCAGAAATAAAAGCTTGAAATAGAAAACAACTAAAGCATATACCTGAAGGTATAAATGTTTTTAATCTTGAAGTTACTGCTTTTTCGTATGGAAAATTAATTAAATCTGCCTGACTTTATGCTAGTATAGTTGGTAAAGATGAAATAACAAAACTTGTTTTTATCAAAATGCCATCTTGAGAAATAAGAAAATTTGATGAAAAATGTTGGGCCACTATATGAGAAGTTAGTAATGACCAGCATCAAAATATTGTTATATGAAAAGCATGAAGACAAAGGCGACTTGGTAAAAAACCAAAAATACTTTGAAAAAACATGAATCCAGTTGATCATCCACATTGATGATGAGAATGACATTCTTCTTTGTGATTGAAACGAAAAAATAGAAAATCATTTAGTGGAAAGAATGTTTCACCAGGAATAAAAACTAGAAAAAGAAAAAAATGGTCTAATAAATTTATTGTTTCGAAAAGAACGAAAAATTGATAATTAGCTCATAGTCCCCGCCAAAGACAGAGGCGGGCAGGTTTAGTCGATAGTCTTTAGAATGGTAGGAATTGATTTTTATATGTTGATTTAAATAAACAAGAACATATTCTATCATTGAGAAATAGAATTCTTGAAACATTAGAAAGCGCAAAATAATAATTGTTCGTTTTTAATTGTTAATTATTAATTATATTATGGCAAGATCGCTAAAAAAATGACTGTATGTAAATGAAAAAATAATGAAAAAAATTAATGATATGACAAAATCTTGAGATAAAAAAGTTGTAAAAATTCGAGATAGAGCATGTCATATAATCCCTGAAATGATATGATATACATTTGCTGTTCACAATGGAAAACAATTTATAAGTGTTTATATAACTGAGGATATGATATGACATAAATTATGAGAATTTGCTCCTACAAGGACATTTAGAGGACATCCTTTCTAAAATTAAAAAATTAAAAATGAAACTTACGTAATTTATAATTATAATTTAAAATAAATCTGATTTAAATATTAAAATTTATTTGGGAATGAATAATAGTTTAACTGCGACATTAAAATATGCATTAGTGTCTGATAAAAAAATGGCTTTGATTGCTCAATTAGTAAAAGGTAAACAAGTAGAAAAAGCATTGGCTTTGTTGCAATTTTTGCCAAAAAAATGAGCTAAAATTTTATACAAAGTCATAAAGTCGGCTGAATCTAATGCAAAAAATGCAGGTAATGATGTAAAGACATTGTATGTACAAAAAATAGACGTTTGAAGAGCTCCAAAACTTAAAAGAGTCAGATTTGTTTCTAGGTCTAGAATTAGTCATTATGTTAAATTCAGATCTTTTGTGAAAATATTTTTAAATAATAAATAAATTATTGAATGTGATCAAAGGCAAATCCTATATGAATGAGGGTATGAACAATAAAATCTTGGCCATGTGAATGGTTTGCAAAACAAAAAAGAATTTGATCAGATTTTTTTGTTGAAGATATAAAATTGAGAGCATTTATCGAAAAAAAATTTACTAGATCTGGAATATCAAAAATTGTTATAAGAAAAACTGCTAAAGAATGAGAAATAATTATATTCACTTCTAAAGTTTGAGTTTTGATGTGAAAACAATGAGCAAAAATAAAAGAATTTGAATCTGAACTTATGAAAGTGTTTAAGAGAGAATTTAAAATAACTATAAAAGAAGTAAAAATACCTGAACTTTCAGCAAAAATTATGGCAGAGTTTGTTGCTTGACAATTAGAGGCTAGAATGCCATTTAGAAAAGTAGCTAAAAATGTTTTGCAAAAAATTATAGAAAGATGAGCAGTGGGCGCTAAAATTCAAGTTGGATGAAGACTTTGATGAGTGGATATAGCAAGAAGTGAAAAATTTATTAATTGAAAGGTATCTTTACAAACGTTTAGATCAGATATAGATTATTGTTGTTTACAAGCAAAAACAAAATATTGAGTTTTGTGAGTTAAGGTTTGGATTCAAAAATGAACCTTATATGCAAAAGCTATTAATAAAAAAATAATTTTATAAATATTTAAACTTTAAATTAAAATAAACTATGTTATTAACACCTCAAAAACGAAAATATAGAAAACCAATTGTTAAATCCTTAACTTGAAAAAGTTATAGATGATCTACTGTTGTATTTGGAGATTATTGATTGAAAGCTATGACTAGTTCATATATTTCAAATAAACAAATTGAAGCTGCTAGGAAAGTAATAGTTAGGGCAATAAAAAAAGTTGGTAAAATGTGGATAAGAATTTTTCCTGATCAGCCTTTTACAAAAAAATGACTTGAAATGCCTATGGGTACTTGAAAATGAGATGTTGATACATATACGGCTGCAGTTAGAAAATGAAAAATTTTGTTTGAGTTGGCTTGATTAAGCAAACAAGAATCTCAAACTGTACTTATAAAAGCTTGAAAAAAATTATCTGTGAAAAATAGGTTTGTTGTAAAGGGAGAAATTAAATAGAAATTAAAAAACTAAAAAATTAAAAGATTAAAATACTAAAAAATATTTAAAATTTAAAATTTAAAATGAAAGGAAAACAATTATTTATGAAAGAATTGAATGACAAAACAGTAAAGGAATTAGTTCAATTGAGAAAAGAATTAAAAGAAAAATTATATTCTTTTAAGATGAAAAATGCTATTAAATGATTGAAACAAACTCATCAAATTTGAGATTTAAAAATAAAAATAGCTAGAATAAATACTATTTTATCATCTAAAATTAAAGAAAAATATGGCGATAATATGAAATAAAAGCATAAAAGAACTTGTTTGAGAAGTTGTAAGTGACAAAAACAATAAGACTCGTATAATTCTTGTAAAATCAGTAAAAGTTCATCCTTTGTACAAAAAAAGATTTATTGTAAAAAAGAAATTTTATGTTCATGATGAAAAAAATGAATCTAAAATCTGAGATAAAATAAAAGTAAGAGAAACAAAACCAATAAGTAAAACTAAAAGATGGAAATTAATAGAAGTTATGTAATTTTTATTTAATTTAATAATTAGCTATGTTAAGGAATCAAACTGTAGTTGTAATTGCAGATAATACATGAGCAAAAAAAGCTGAAATAATTAGAATTATAAAATGATCTAATGAAAAATTTGCTAAAATTTGAGATAAAGTTGTTGTTGCAATCAAAGAAGCTAATTCAACAAGTTCTATAAAAAAATGAGATGTTAGTTGGTGAATTATTGTGAGAACAAAAAAAGAAACTCAAAGAACAGATTGAACATACGTTAGATTCAGCGATAATGCAATTATATTAATGACAAAAGATGCAAAATGAATACTTAATCCTGTTTGAAAAAGAATATTTGGACCAGTTGCAAAAGAATTGAAACAAATGTGATACAAAAATATTACTAATATGGCTGAAGAAGTAGTATAAATTAGTCTATAGTCTTTAGTCTATGGTCTTTAGTTCGCGGTCTTTAGTGTAATTACGAAATTTATTTTACAACTAAGTTAAAACTATGAAAAAATTAAAAAAGTGAGATTCAGTAAAAGTTATATCAGGAAAATATAAAGGTAAAATTTCTACAATTGAAAAAACAATGGATGATTATGTTGTCGTAAAATGAGTAAATGTAACAAAAAAAGCGATGAAATGAAAATGATTTATAAAGAAAACTTTACCTATACATATTTCTAATGTAATGTATTACTTGGAAGAAAAAAAAATAGCAACAAAAATTTGAATATTTATAGATGTAAAATGAAAAAAAATAAGAAAAACTAAAAAATTTGATTTAATTATAAAATAAATTTTAATTATATTTAAAAAATAATTGATGACTACATTTGAAGAATTTAAAAAAGACACAGTAAAAAAATTACAAAAAAAGCTGAATATAAAAAATATAAATGCTGTGCCAAAAATTCAAAAAGTTGTTGTTGCCATAGGTATTGGCTCTTTGGCTACAAGAAAATCATTAAAAGATTTTGATGAATTTGAAAAAAATATTATAAAAATTACATGACAAAAACCAATTTTGAGAAAATCAAAAAAGGCAATATCAAATTTTAAGCTTAGAGAATGATTACCAGTAATGTATCAATCAACACTTAGAAATAGAAGAGCTTATGATTTTTTGGATAGATTCGTAAAATTAGTCTTACCTAGAATTAGAGATTTCAATTGATTGTCAGTAAAATCTTTTGATTGAAACGGAAATATGAATATTTGAATTCCAAATTATAATGTGTTTCCAGAATTAACTGTTGAAGATGTCGTAAATCCAATTTGAATTCAGATTACAATTGTTACTAGTACAAAAGATAATGTTAAGGCAAAAGCATTATTAGAAGAGACGTGACTTATTTTTAAATAAAAAATTTATTTGTTTATAAAAACTATTAAATGGCAAAAACTTCTTTGAAAGCAAAACAATGAAAAATGTACACAAAAAGATTTGTTCAATGAGAAAAATTGGATAAACCGACAAAATATTATAATAGATGTAGAGTTTGTTGAAGATCAAAATCTTATTATAGAGATTTTGGTATTTGTAGAGTTTGTTTAAGAAAATACGCTAGAGAATGATTGATTATGTGACTTAGAAAAGCTAGTCGATAAAAAACAAAAGCAGAAAGGTAGAAGCTGAAAGCAGAAAGCTGAAAGCTAATTTATAATTTTACTTTGTTGAAATATTATTTAATGAGTTATGTAAATGCACCAATTCACGATCTATTGATCAGAATAAAAAATGCCTATATGGCAAGGAAAACAAAAGTAGAGGGTATGATTTTTTCTAATTTCAAAATCAAAATTTTAGAGTTATTGAAACAATATTGATTTGTAAAAGATATTATAATAAGACAAGAAGATTGAAATAAAAAATTTATTGATGTTGTTCTAAAACCTGTGTCAAATGCTATAAATGATATACCTAATATAAAATTTTATTCAAAACCATCTAGGCCTTGGTATGTCTGATATAAAGATATAAAATTAGTTGCTTGATGAAAAGGTATTTGAATTTTATCAACCAATCAATGACTTATGGCTACACATACTGCCAGACAAAAAAAACTCTGATGAGAATTGATAGCAGAAATATTCTAATCAGTGATGATTTACGGATGACTAGTTGTTACGAGTTACGAGTTACGAGTTACGAGTAAAAATATATTTTATCACCGCAGTTATGCGGCGTAAAACAACCATAAATGGTTATTTTAGAAATTAAATATTTGTTTAATGTCAAAGATATGAAAAAAACCAATAGAAATATCAGATTGAATTCATGTTAGTTTAAATAACAATGAAATTTTTGTTAAATGACCAAAATGAGAACTTTCTTATAAACTTTTGGATTGAGTAAAGGTAGATATAAAAGATAAACATGTTGATGTTTTTGTTCAAGATGAAGAAAAAAGAAATATTTGGTGACTTACTAGAACATTGATTATGAATATGGTTGAGTGAGTTTCAAAATGATTTGAAAAAAAACTGATTGTAATGTGAGTTTGATATGTTGCAAAATTGGAGTGAACTCATTTACTTTTGTCTTTGTGATTTTCTCATAAAGTAAAATTTGAAATACCGAAAAATATTCAAGTAAAAGTTGAACAAGATGCAAAGTGAAATACAATAATTACTTTGAATGGAATAGATAAACAATATTTGGGTGAAATAGCAGCAAAAATAAAAGCATTGAAAACGCCAGAACCTTACAAATGAAAATGAATAAGATATTCTGATGAAAATATAAAAATAAAACCAGGAAAAGCAGCGAAGAAATAATACTTGGGAATTGGAAATTAGGAATTGGGAATTAGTTAATGTGTAAAAATATTTTAAAATTAAATTGTTTTTAAAATGCAAAACTTGAAATTAAAATTAAAAGGAAAATTATATAATTTTTTGAGAAGAAAGATTAGAATAAATGCTAAAATAAAATCATGACAGCCAGATTTTAGAATTGTTGTAAATAAATCTAATAAATATATAAAAGCACAAGTGTTGGACTCTAATTGAAATGTTCAATGTTATGTAATAGATAAAGAAAAAAAATGAGATACAAAAGTACAAAGAGCAGAAAATGCTTGAATACAACTTGCAAAATTGATGATTGATAAATCAATAAAAAAAGCTAGTTTTGATAGAAATGGAAATTTATATCATTGAAGAATCAAAGCATTCACTGATTGAATAAGAAAATGATGAATTAATATTTAATCAATATAAGGATTATCAAAATCTTTATTCAAAATAAATTTTAGTATATAATTTTTTTTTATGAAAAGAGAAAGAGACAAAACTAAAAAAGAATTCGAAGAACTTTTACTTGAGGTTAAAAGGGTAACTAGAGTTACTACATGATGAAGAAAAATGTCATTTAGAGCTACAGTTTTGGCTTGAAATAAAAAGTGAAAAATTTGAATTTGATTGGCAAAATGACCAGATGTTTCTGCTGCTGTAAGTAAGGCATCTAATGAGGCATATAAACAAATGTTTCAAGTACCTATTACAAAAAATCAAACTGTACCGTATCCTACGACAGTAAAATATAAGGCATGTCTTATAAAATTATTACCTGCAAGTGCAGGTACATGACTTAAAGCATGATCTTCTGTTAGAGCAGTTTTGGAATTCGCTTGATATGAAAATGTTTTATCAAAAATTGTTTGATCAAATAATAAATTAAATAATGCTTTGGCTACTATTAAAGCTCTTTGTACTTATAAACATTATGATCATTTTTCAAAATTACTTATAGAAAAAAAGAAAATAGAGAAAGTTGAGAATGAAATCT
>JBBABP010000019.1:0-16989 GCA_041657585.1 Candidatus Absconditabacterales bacterium
AATCTGTTATTGTATAATTATCACTATCACGTGCCTTGATTGTTAAATCTACCCATTGATTTGTACTTGGCGAACTGTCATCTGTTGTTAGGTAAAAATTATTCAAATCTCAATTATTATCACTACTTGAACTACTGCTAACACTTCATCATCGTTCTCAATTTTTGAAATCATAAATTCGCTGTGGGAATGTCCAATCTGTGCTATCATTTGGTTTTCCTTCCCAATCTATTGGAAATGTTTCATTCAGCCTTATAAATAATTTTACTTTTCCCACATCTCTTTTTGAATAAGTGAAATCACTGTCACAACTCGCTATATTAATCAATGTGTTGTTTGGCAAAAGCAAATCACATCTCACTGAACTAGAATTATTTAAATCTGCATTTAGATGAAAACTAGTGCTACTGTTTTGCTCTATACTAACGCAAGCAGTTCATCAATTAAAATCCACGTCCCTACAATCATTACTTGAAGCAAATGTAAAAAATCCAAAACTTAATAAACACGCGAAAATAGAAAATATAATTAACTTTTGTTTCATTATAAAATTATTTTAAATGTTAAAATATCTTATATAAAAAGATATAGTAATATTTGCTTATTTGTCAATCCTTTTTGATGTTGATTTTTTGCTGTTTTTGTTGATATAGGAATCGCAATAAATATATTACATTAACAATGTTTTTTATGCCACATAAAATAGCCCCTCTATGGCACAAGGTCCTGCAACGGCGGGAGAGGGCCTGCCTGCCGGTAGGCAGGGTTGGGGAGTAAATTAAAAACATTAAAATTCCTATTTTGTAAATTTATTTTATTTTTTAAATAAAAAAATGCATACAATTTTCTGACGTTTTATGAAATATATTTTGCGAATAATTTCTATGTTTATAATATTTTTATTATTACTATGATTATCAAAATTTAAAGGCAATATAAGTAATTATATTGATTTTTTGAATAGTCGTCCATGGAAAAATACATGGCAACAAGTAAAATGGGACAATCCATTTTCTATTACCTATATTTTTCGATGATCAGGTGACGAACATTTACAATGGGAAAATAATTTATTAACATGAGAAATATCAACTTGAGCTATTTTTAGCTGAGATAATTTAAATTTAGTTCAAAGCTGAAATCAAATAGATGCTTATGATCCTTCATTAGAAACAGATTTAAATAATCTGAATTGAGAATATATTTTAAATAGTTGAAATATAATAAATGAAACAGATCAAACAAACTTTTGATTTACAGGACAAAAAAATGACACGTGAATAAATGGAACCATATCATGAGATAGCAAACAACAATTATTAAATGTTATCAAAAGACGCGAAATGAACAAATAAATTAAGAGCCTCAAAGGTTTCAAAGCCACAAAGGCATCAAATCCTTAATGCTTTCTATAGCTTTTTTAGCTCCTGCCTACCGTAGGTAGGTTCTATAGCTTATTATATGGTAAAAAATAAAAGCAAACAAATTATCCAAAAAATAACTGATTTTGAATGAAAAAAGGATATTTTTTTGGAATCGGAAACAGATTTAAATTATTTGTTTATCTGAAAGTGAAATAATATAGATATAAATATCAAAACAAAATGAGAAAATATTAGCCTGAATTTTTATTGAATCTTTTTTTCTGACAAAGTTGAAAGTAAAAATAAAATAAAAGTAAAAATATTAAATAATGATGTAAAAATAAATGTTTACTTGCTATCTATAGTTTGAGATAATTGAAATTTAACTGTCGATTGATGAATTTTCGTAGAAAGCTGATTAAAAAAATGCGTCTGAAGTCTGATTGAAGAAAATATTGTTCTGTGAAAGAATATTAAAATCAAAACTCTACCAATTTTGGATGTTAAATCCAAAGATGTTCAAATGTCTCATTGAGCAAAAATTCAAAAAATCGATCAGAACAAATTATTTTATATGTGAACAAAATGAATCAGTAAGCTTAAATCAAAAAATCTGATTTTAAATTGATATTTTAATAACATTTTGGAGAATTTTAATTTAATAAATAATAAAGAAATAGATTGAATTTTGAAATTTTGCGAAAAATCTAGTAAAAATATTTAGCTTTTATCCCTGTTTTTTTGAAATATGCGTTTTTATGATGAAGTAACAATAACGGTTCAATCTGGCAAATGATGAGATGGTATCGTTACTGGAAGAAGAGAAACATGAATACCATTTGGCTGACCATCATGATGAAATGGTGGTAAATGATGATCTATAATATTGCAAGCAAACAAAGATGAAAACACTTTGTTACCTTATAAATATAGAAAAAACTTCAAAGCAATCCCTGGAGAAAATGGAAGATCAAAAGAACAATATTGAGCAAATGCACAAGATTTATTTTTGACAGTTCCAGTTGGAACAATAATAAAAAATAAAAAAAATAATCAGATTTTATATTATTTTACAAAAGATAAGGAAACTTTCCTCGCGTTGAAATGATGAGATTGATGAGTAGGTAACATGCATTTCAAAAACCCAGTAAATCAATATCCGACATTTTGTCTTTTGGGAGAACCAGGACAAAAAATGGAAATTGTTTTGGAACTACAACTTTTGGCTGATGTGGCATTGATTGGAACACCAAGTGTTTGAAAATCAACAATTATTAACGCAATTTCACATACTAAAGCCAAAACTGCCGACTACCCTTTCACAACATTGATTCCAAATTTATGATCTGTGAATTACCGTAATCATACTTTCAATGTAATAGACATTCCGTGACTTATTAAATGAGCTGCCAAATGAAAATGATTATGAAATGAATTTTTGAGACATATTTTGAAGTCTAAAATTTTTTGTATTATTTGTGATATTTCAAGGTATAATCAATGAATTACTGAGATCCCAGATTTAATGCAAGAGATAATAGAATATATCAATCAAAAATTTTCTAACGAAAATAATAAATTAAAAATATATATTCAAGAAGACAAAAATATGCTGACTCTATTTGCAGAAAACGATTGAAAAATAATTTTGGAAAAAAGAATTTTGTTTTTGATAAACAAATATGATTTGGTAAATGACGATGAGATATTGAAAGAATACAAAAAAGAGATGATAATTGAAATTATTGATTTCCTTAAAAAAAATAAAATTGGAAAAAAAATAACAAAAAATCTGATTGAAAAAAACATTTTTGTGATTTCGGCAGCAACACATTTTGGAATAGATAAATGGTTAGATAATATTTTAAATCTTTTAGACGGCACAAATACTCAAGAAGTTTATAACTTGGAAAATATAAAATATCCATACAAAAAATTTGAGAAACGCGATATGATAACAGAAATAACTGAAAAAGAAATTGACTGACTTGTAGAAAAGTGATATATTGATAAGTCAGTATCTAAATTTTGTAAAGTTTGGGAAATTAATAGTGCTGAAATTTGTAAATTAGTTTGGATTACTCGACGATGAAATGACGAGGCTGAAAATTGGTTTTGGAAGACACTTGATAGCACATGACACATACAAATATTTGAAAAAATGTGAATTAAAAAATGAGATATTTTGAAAATCATAAGCCATTACGAAGACAAAGATGATAGATATATTCAATGGTAAAAAATCACTAAGTCATTGCGAACCCGCAGACGGGTGAAGCAATCTATAAACGATTAAAACAAGATTGCTTCGTCGTAAAAAAAGAAGCTCCCTGCCTACCGCAGGCAGGCTCGCAATGACCAATTACAAATCTTTTAATATTTTAGTTTTTTAATGTTTTAATTTAATATAATGAATAAATCAGACTTTCCTATTTTCAAAAATAATCCTTGATTGGTTTATTTGGACAATGGTGCAAGTAGTCAAAAACCAAAATACGTGATTGACGGCGTAAATAATTTTGTAAGTAATGACTACGCCAACATTCATAGATGATTATATTCTTTGTCAGATAGATCAGAGGATTTTTATTTGAAATCTAAGGAATTGGTCGCTGAATTTATTTGAGCCAAAAGTAATGAAATAATTTATAGTTATAATGCAACTTATTGAATTAATTTGATCGCTCAATCTCTAGTAAAATCAAAAAAACTTAGCAAATGAGATATTGTTTTACTTGGAATATGGGATCATCATGCAAATATTTTGCCTCGACAAATTTTAGCTGAAGAATATGGATTCCAAATAAAATTTATAAATATTTTAGAAAATTACGATATTGATTGGAAAGATTTTGATAAGAAATATAGTAGTAAAGTTAAGGTTGTTGCTTGTGGGCAGGTTTCAAATGTGACGTGAAAAATTTATGATATGAAAAAGCTGAAAAAGAAAATTGGAAACCTGCCTGCCGATAGGCATGGTCAGAATACTTTTTTCTTAATTGATTGATCTCAATCAGTTCCTAATATGAGCATAAATGTAAAAGATATTTGATGTGATTGTCTTGTTTGGACCGGGCATAAAATGATGGCTTACACAGGTATTGGAATTGTTTATCTTAAAAATGAACGAATAAAATTATTAAGCCCACTTATTTCTTGATGAGGAGCGATTGAAGATGTAGATATTAAATGATATAAATTACCAAGAACTTTAGAGAAATTTGAAGCCTGAACTCCAAATATAATTTGAGCAATAAGTTTGCTAAAATCACTTGAATATATTAAATCTATATGATGAATAAAAAAAATATACGAACATGAGCAAAAATTAATAAAATATACTTTAAATAAATTTAAATTACTTTGAAATAAAATTAAATTAATCTGACCATTAAAATCCGAGCAAAGAGTTGGTGTTTTCTCTTTTGTGGTAAAATGACTGGAAAATTTTAATTTAATTTGAGAAAAGTTTGCAGAGAAAAATATTTGTATCCGTTGTGGCTGACATTGTGCTTATCCTTTACACAAATATTTGAAACAAGCCTGAACATGCAGAATGAGCTTATATTTTTACAATGATGAAAAAGATATCGATAAATTTTTCTCTGTTTTGGAAGAAATTACTGGAATAAAGTAAAATTTAACATATTACAAAATCTTTATAAACTTTGTCAATTCCCAAGAGCTAGTTTTTAGTGCTTTTTTTGTTAAAAAAAAGATTGTGAATATAATAATATGGAATATAAAAGAACCAATGGCTTCAAGGGCCACAAAGGTTTCAAAGCAAAAAAAGCTTAAAAGGACAAAAAGTTTTTATTGCTTTCTTAGCTTTATGGGCTTTCATAGCTTTTATTGCTAATCCCCAATTATTCATTATTCATTATTTTTACCTGCCGTAGGCATGGCATTATTCATTTTTAATTATTCATTTTTATTCATGGCCGACATTGAAAAAATCAAAAGCAATGTAGATGAAATTAAAAAATCTGTCTCTGATTTAAAATCAGAAATAGAAACTTTTGATAAAGAGAAAAACACATTACAAAAAAATATTATTGATCAAAAACAACAAGAAATTGATAACAAAAAAAATGAAATCGAAAAAAAGAAAAAAGAAACTCAAGATCTGATAGAAAAAGCCAGAAACGAATATATTAATTTGAAATTAGATGATTTGGACGAAGCAACAAAAAAAACAGTACAAGAAGAAAAGACAAAAAATGAAGCTTTGTTAAACGAATATGAAAAAGAATTAAAGGCAATTGAAACAGACAAAAAAAGCTTTTGGGAAAAAGTAAAAGATTGAGGTAATAAGGTAGTAAATTATGTAAAAGCAAATCCTTGAAAATCACTTTTATTAGCAACTTGAATTTGAGCTTTGTTATATTTTATTTTTAGAAAAAAGAAAAAAAATAAAGAAGATGGAGATTGAAAAGAAAACGATTCAGATTCCAAATGATCAAAAGTTTGGAAATGGATAAAAAATGGATTACTTATTGCATGAACAGCCACTTGATTATATTATCTTTATAATTATCTGAAACCAAACGATTTAAATTTCAAAGACGCAATGACACAAGTAAAAGCAGAATTAAATAATATAAAAGAAAGTGAAATAAATAAAGATAGATGAGAATTAAAATATGATGAAACAAGCAAAGAAATAAAATCTTACAATACATGAACTAAAATTAATAAATGATGGCGACCATTAGGTAAAAAAAGCATAGAATGATTGGACATTAAATTTTCAGACAATAAACAACTTATACACGCCGCTAATTTAGTAAATTATCTTAAACATGAATTTGGTTGAAGATGTACAGAAGATGAGCCATTTGATGCTGGCTGGCGAACTGGTGATTATTATGTAAAAATAAATGGCTGAGAAAAGGAAGTGATTAGTGGATGAATATTTTCTACTATTGCAAAAATTTGTCCTACATTAAATAATGGACTTTTGTCGGACACAAACAATAAACAAAAGTTTCTTGCATATATAAATGGTTTATGATGTCGAGCACAAGGAAATAATTATCCACAGCCACCTACAAATTGAGAAAAACCAAGAGAAGCGGCAAATAAAATTATTAATGAAATTATAAATACGCCAGATCCAAACTTTAAATGATGAGGTAATAACGCAAGAAAAGCAATTAATGCAGAGAAAATAAAAGATAACGAATATAATGTAAAAAGTCGAGATAAAGAAACTAAAATAAATCTAACAATGAACACAACAGATCCAACTAAAATTGATTCTACTAAAGTAGAATGATTAGACATTACTTTCACCGATCTTAAAGAAGCAGTTAGAACTGCCAATTTAATAAACAAGCTAAAAAGAGAATACAGATGAAAATGTGGTAGCAATAATGCACCTTTTAGTTATCGAGGGAAAATAGATGCTTTATGACATTCACGTTCATGATTATATGTCAACAATGAACGACTCCCAGACAGGGCCGTGAAAAAAGAATCTTTACAAAAACGAACTCCTACATTGTATGCAAACATAGATCCATTATTTGTTGATTATTTAAATTGATTGAAAGATTCAAAGTGAGAAAGCTTACGAACAAAATATTGAACATAAAATAATTTTAATTCTCTTTAAAACACAAAATGGTAGAAACAACAAAAGATAACACAACAGAAAAAGAAAATACAACAAAAGAAAAAAATGATCCTATAATTAACAAAAAAAATGAAATAGCTGAAAAATACATAGATGAACTAAAAAAGCATAAATGATTAATTACTGCTGGAATAATAAATATGTCAAAAAATAGTCTTAAAGATTATTTAGTATCTGAATGATGATTAGATTCTTTTTGGGATAAAATAAAAGGCAATACTATATCAAATATCATCAGCAATTCTGACAAATGATCTTTTGAAATAAATTGAAATAAATATGATAGCATTTCTGATTATTTAAAAAAGGCAAAAGAAAAAATAAATATGGCCAATACTGAAGAAGATTTGAAAAAATTAGAAGACGAAATAATGAAATCAGATAATAAAACTGATAACAAAACTGATCAAACTCCAAAAGCCTGAAAAAATATTGAAATCTGAAATGGAAAAAGAAAAGATGTTTTGGATCGACTTGATAAAATTGTTAAGCATGATAAAAAAAATCCAGTTAAATATGCTCGATGAGGTAGTACTAGTGTGAATAAATGATTAGATTGTTCTGGATTAATTAAATATACCTTACATCAAGCATGAATTGAATCACCATGATTAGATTCTAAAGATATGTTCCAAAATACAACAACTACAAAATTAGAAATGAATTCAAATAAATGATTTGCCAATATTGAATCATACCAACCTGGAGATCTGCTTTTTCGAAACACAACAAATTCAAAATATAATTGGAAAAATAGTAAAATTTCTAAAATAAAAAAAGATTGAAAGGAATATAGAATACATCATGTCGCCTTTATAAAAGAGATTTATCCCGATACATGAAAAATAATCATTGTAGAATCCAATTGAACAGAATGATTAATTCAAAGAGAAATTGATTATGATTATGAATTAAACAAATCTGCTCATAAATCAGAGATTTTTGCTGGTAAAGTAAATTATGATAATTTATTGGCATATAATGGCACAAAAGAAAACATTGACGACAAATTAGCGGCATAAATTTATTAGTATATCCCCTCTCCATTAAATGGTGAGGGCAAGGGTGGGTGCTTTAATCTTTCATTTTATACTCTTCCTCTTGCCCAGTTTTCATATTTTTAATTTTATATTTTCATTCTTTTTTTTCTCAATCGCCCAAAATTACAACATAAGGAATTCATTTTTTGTCTGCAAAAGAAAATTGTTTTCCAAGTTTGTCTGCTTCTGGATAAATTTCTATATTTTTTCAGTCCTGAATAAATTTATTTGCCAAAGAAATAATTGATTGAAATGTTTCGCCAAAATTTAAAAATAAATAATCTGACACAGTATTTTGTTCAGATTTGAAATTTTCTAATATAAGATAAACTATTCTAGATAATCAAATGCTTCATCCAACTCAAGAATAAAAGTTTTTTTTTGGATCGATATATCAAGTCAGATTTTCATATCTTCATCAAGAACTAATACTTCAAAGTCACATATCGTCATCAAAAAAAGTTTCGTAGACAGTGCCAGTATAATAATCAAGTCACCTTATAATAAACGGATCATAAACAAAATTTAGTCAATCTGATTGGTTGAGTAAATTTATATTTTCCAAAACTTCTTTAATTTCTTTAAGTCCCCTGTTAAATGTATCGTTGTTTGAAAAATCTGAAGCCAAATCTGTAATTTTAGTTTGAGTAAATTTTAATATTTTTTTGTAATCAGAATCAGATAGATTAAAATTTTTAAGTTCTTCTTCAAATTTAGATTGTCAAATTTTGTAATATTTATCAAGTAAGGAATATATTTTTTCTGTATCTAAATTTTTAAATTGCTGGAAAAATCAAAATAGCAAATATCTATTGTTGATGTGCATTGTGATTTTTTTTCAAGGCAAGAATTTATTTTTTATGTCGTTTAAAGTTTTTAGCAGAACGAAAAAAGTTTCGCTATCGTAAAAGAGATTTTTTCAAACGTCTCATGGATTTGAGTCATTTCGAATAACATCTATATCTGCCTGTCGAAATTCTCTAAATCTTCCCTTTTGAGATCTTTCTCATCTTCGAACTGGCTGAATTTGATAACGCTTGAACGGAAAAGTAATTTCATTTTCCCAGTCCAAAACATATCTTGCAAATGGCACAGTCAGATCGAAATGAAGTGAGTAATCTTTTGTATCTTCACCTCATTGAGCTAATCAGTAAAGACCGAAAATTTGTTTACCTGCCTCCTCTCCATTTTTGGATAGAAGAACTTTGTTTGCTTCTACGGCTGGAGTTTGAATATGAGTATATCAATATTGTTTATAATTTTTTGTAATAATTTCAAAAATCTGATCAAAAATTAATTGTTGGCCTGGATTGTATTCTGGAAATCATCACGGACGAAACATAGAAACTAATTAAAAAATTAAAAAATTGGAAGATTGAAAGATTAAAATTAATAACGATAGTGTCGTATGGTAGGGGCGATTAATAATCGCCTGAAAACATTTTCAATTGCCTAAAATATTTTTTTATCTTTTACTACTTTTTTTATTC
Source organism: Candidatus Absconditabacterales bacterium (assembly GCA_041657585.1). Taxonomy (GTDB): domain Bacteria; phylum Patescibacteriota; class Gracilibacteria; order Absconditabacterales; family Absconditicoccaceae; genus JBBABP01. The sequence goes on from JBBABP010000019.1 coordinate 9,533, forward strand.
ATAATTTTTTAATATTTTAGTTTCAGCCAAAGAAAAAGGCTGGCAAGTTTTAGTTTTTTAATATTTTAGTTTTTTAATTTTTTAATATTTTTATTTATTGATTATATTTATTCAAATCTATAGTCTGATTTAATGTGTTTTTGTAAGCATCTTGAATGTTTATAACTATTGGATCTAATGAATCTAAAGTGAAATTAATTATGTTTGAATTAGAAAATTCATATAAAGTATTTCCATTTCTTGTGATTTTTCAATCTGATATTCAAGAGGCATCTTCAAAAATTAATGAAATTACGTATTTTCAATCAGCATTTTTTGTTACCTTGATTTTATTTTCCAATAATTTTGGTATTTGTGTATCATTAGAAATTAAATTTACTGAAATTTCTTTTTGATTCGAAAAACCAGCAAAATCAACGGCCACAACTTTTAATAAATGTTTACCATTTGTAAATCACGTTCATAATAAAATAACTTGTTTGTTATCAGTCAGATTTTTTGTATTTCATTGATCATAACTAAAATTTGCAACTTGTTGATCATCAAGCAAGACCGTAATTCTTCTTATATTTTTTGGACTTTGAACGACAAATCACACAGTGAATGTCTTTGATATATCTGCATTAGAAATAGGATTATTTATTTGTACATTTATATTCGCGTCTTGTTTTTGTTCTCTCTCTGAACATATATTTTCTGGTTTAATAGTGAATATATTGTTGAAATTATACGTCACTTTACCACTAAAATATAATCAATCAGTTGATCATGAAATTAAAGTCATCATATTTGAATCTTTTCGTCGTTGAGTAATTTCTGTTAAATCCATTCCATTTGGCATAAATGTGTTTGGAATAATTACATAACCATTTTTTGTATCTTCCGGTGAAGTGTAAGGACTAACTAATCAATTACACAAAGAATCAATCTGAATTATTTGAGCTCAATCATCTGTCGATAAATTTGGTCATTTTGAATATTTTATAGTATCAACTATAAATTCACTTGGTGTTGACACTCAAGCCAATTTTCAAGATATTTTGGATATTTGAACTTTTGTAATATCAGCTTCTGGAATATTTTCATTTGAAATATAATTATTTTTTAATAAATTGCCGAAAAAAGATTTTAATGGATTTGCTAAAATTGTTCATCAAAAAGCATTTTTGTTCATGGCTGCTCAGTTTGCATTTCCTGCCCAAAATAAAGCAACCTTAGTTGGGGTATATACTGCCAACCATCAATCTCTAGCACGATTTCATTTATCTGTTTTCATATCAGACGTTCATGTTTTGAGAGCAAAAGTTAATCATGCAACATTAAATTTACTTATCCAACCAGCCAATCTATTGTTTGGATCAGATAAAATTTTTCGAATTAAATATCTTATTCAATTTGGGATTAATTGTTCTTGATAGTTTGTTCAAGTTTTTTGGTATAATATTGATCAATCTCTTGATCTGATTTCCAATATTGGATTGATAACGGCTGGAGTTGCTGTCGATAAATGTGAGTAGGCATTAACAAATTCAAGCATTGTAATTTCCGCCGCTCATAACGCTAAAGGATATCAATATTCAACGTTATCTGAAATAGATTTTAATCATAGCTTTTGCAAAAATGGCTTTGCCACTAATTCTCATCACAAAGCTGTAATCATTTTTGTGGCAGGAATATTTCTACTGTGTCACAGTGCTTTTTTTAAAGGCAATAATCATTCAAATTTATCATCAGCATTACTTGGAATATCTTTTCATATTTTGAAAGGTATATCAAAAATCGGAGTATCTATAGTCAATGGAAGTTTTTCAAATCAAAGTGCATAAATAAATGGTTTGATTGATGATCAAGATTGTCTTGGTCTTCTAACCATATCATTTTGTCCTTCAATTTCTTGATTAAAATAATCTATTGATCAAACATATGCTAATACTTCTCAATTTGTTGAATCCAAATATATCATTGAACTATTATTTGCTCCATTATCTTGCAAAACAGCATTATTTGAAGTCAAAGACTGTTCTGCTAATTTTTGAATATCTAAATCCAATGTCGTTTTGATAATAAATCATCATTTTAATAAAGTACTTGAATCATATTTTTTTTCTAATTCTTCTATTATCCATTGAACAAAATGTGGAGCTAATATTTCAAAAGTATTTTTACGAAATTGATAATCAAATCAAGAAATGAATGATTCCTTAAGTTGTTGCTGATTAATATATCAATCTTCATACATTCTATCAAGAACCAAATCTTTTCTTCAATTTTCATATTGAATTTTATAAATATTTCATCAATCGTTGACTGAAAAATTTCAAGCTGATTTTATATATTTTGCAAATGCATTTTCATTATTTTTGCTAGATAAATCTGTATTTAAAATAATCTGAGAAAAATTTTGTATTATTGTTTGTTTTAGTCAGCCAGTAAATTCTATTTTTTTTCAAAAAGAATCTGTAATTGTAAATTTTCACATAACTAAAGATCTTTTTTTATATGGATCATATAAAGATGGTCATTTTGGAATTGATGCCAAAATAGATGATTCTAATATAGACAAATCTTTACTTGATTTATTAAAATATGCTTTTGATGCAGATTCCACACCAAACGCATTATTTCCAAAAGAAATATAGTTCAAATATAATTCCAATGTTCTGTTTTTCATTTTTTTACGTAAATCTGTTTGAGAAATATTTCATTTTTCTTGTAATATTTGTTTTTCCAAAACTCATCACAACCTACTTGTCAAAATAATTTCTTTTAATTTTCTAGCCAACTTTCTATCTTTCGTCAACAAAAGATTTCTTATTAACTGTTGAGGTATAGTAGACGCTCATTGCATCCTACTAAATGGATGAAACAATTTTTTTAATCCAGCTCTGATTATTCACATTGTATCTAAACCATTGTGCTCTCGATAACGTTGATCTTCTATAGCAATTATAGCATTTATCATATTTATTGAAATTTTTTCAAAAGAAACATATTCTCTATTTTCTTGAAATAGCTTGTACAAAGTGTTTCCATTTCTATCTTCAATAATTGTTGCCTCAGAAAAAACCATATCTTTTATTTTGCTAACATCAGGAAGTCAAATTAAAACATTTCTAGTGAACCAAAATCAAAAAATAATTATAAAAAATATAAATACAGAAAGTAAAACAAATAATGTTTTTTTCTTTTTATCATATTTTGAAAATTTATTAAACTGACTACCAAAACGAGTTTGATTTACTAAATGGTGAGAATAAAAATTTCTATTTTCCATGAAAAATTAAAGATAAAAGATTAAATATAAAAGATGAAAAAAAACAATGAATAAAAATAGAACGTTTGAACGTTAGATAAAACTTTATAATGTTATAGAATTAATGTTTGAACGATGTATTTAAACTAAAGTCTAAAGACTATCGACTAAAGACTATGAATTATTTTCAAGGATATATATAACATTGGATATTAGAATTATCTGTTTCTTCCCAGCGTTCTGTAACAACAAATTTTCAAATATAATTCATATCTCTAACTATTAATTTATCATCATCTGGATAATAATTTATAACTTTTCAAACATGTCAGGCTTGATAATTTCTTGCTCATCAATGATAATAAACTATCAATGCTCATATTGCTGGAGTTTTTCAAGTTTTAAATCAAGCATTTTTTGCTCATTTACACCATTCTTGCGCATCTCAACCAAAAGGTCTATCCTGAGTTTTATCATCTATATAAGGGAATATTTGTGGTGTAATAATCGCAGCATACCAAGTACAATATCAAGGATAGAATTTATTATTTATTTTTTTAGTATAAGTTCGTTTTGAAATAATTTTAGAATTAATATCTGTTTCTATAATTTTATCTGCTTGTGTATTTTGACTTATAGTTTTGATATTTGTTTTTACAATATATTTTTGAGGCTTATTGATGACTGGTCTATATTTTGGTTGATAAACTATTACAGGCTTTGGTCTAACTAACAATCACAAATCATATGCCTTTTCTTTTGTAATATTTACAAAAATTTCTTGTCATGGATATAAAAGTTCACTTTCATCCTGGATATAGTTTAACGTCATCAAATCTTGCAAATTCAGATTATATTTATTTGCAAAAACAACTATATTTGTTTTTTCATTTATTGTGTACAAAAATCATTGATCATCATTAATAATTATTAATGTACTTAAAGGAGCTGGTGCTCAATCAATTTTATTGTGTTGTTTGATATTTGAAACCGTGGTTCAAAACATGCTTGCAATTTTTAACAAGGTATCTCAAGTTTGTACAGTATAATTAATCATTCAATTTTCATTGTTGTCTATTTGAACAGTCATTGTATTAATATCCATTTCTGGAGACAATCAATTATCTCATTGGATAAAAGCAACGCTAATTGACAATTGATCATTTGACTGACTAAATTTATCTGCATATACGATAACATAGACAAATAAACCTATAAGAATTAAAGTTAAAATAAATTTAGCATAATTTAAACGATTTAAATTTATCATAAATTTTATCAAAAATAAATGGCGGAGAGAGTGGGATTTGAACCCACGATCCAGTTGCCCGGATAACTGCTTTCAAGGCAGTCGCATTCAACCGCTCTGCCATCTCTCCACAACAAGATAATTGCAAGTATTTTTTCGCGGTTAAATGATTTACAGTGCATTATATTAGTTTTTTGATATTGATTTTCAAGTATTAAATAATTAAACATGAAAAGTCAAAAAAGCTATAAAGTTTTCAAAGCCAAAAAGCCACAAAACGATTTTAACCTTCTTAGCTTTCAATAGCTTTTTTAGCTTTTATAGCTTTTATTGCATTTATTCATTTTTAATCTTTTAATTTTATTTATGATAGATAATAATTGCATTATACAAACTTGATTAAACAATCCAATATTGAGAACAATTTCTTTACCAGTTAAAGAAATAGATAAAGAAGTTAAAAAATTTTGTAACGATTTAAAAAAAAATATGCGAGAAAATGATGGGGTTTGATTAGCCGCACCACAAATAGGAAAAAATTTAAGAATAATTTCAACAACTCAACGAGAAGAAAAGAAAAAAGAAAACAAATTAATAGGCGAAATTATAATGATCAATCCAGAAATAATTGAAAAGTCAAAAGAAATGATTGTTTTCGAAGAAGCGTGTTTGTCTTTACCAAATATAATTTGAAAAGTAAAAAGAAACAAAATAATCACTGTTCAATATTTGGACTTAAAATGAAATTTACAAAAGAAAAAATTAAAAAATCTGAATTCTACAATTGCTCAACATGAAATTGATCACTTGGATTGAATTTTGTTTATGGATAAGGCGATGAAAGAACCAAAGAAAAAAGAAAAAAATTAATTAACTGCAATTTTAAATATTTCAACTTTCACAACAACGTAATCATTAATTTTAAGTTTAAATCTCCTAATTACTAATATTTTTTTATTCATATAAAATTTCCCAACCATTTAATTTTTGATCAGTTAAAATATACACATTCCTATCATTACAATGGACTCCTTCAACCTTTTTTAATTTACTATCCAAAATATCAATAATTTTCAATTCTGACATTTTTGTTGGCGAAATAAATTTAATTTTCATTCAGATTTTTATAACTTCTTTTGGATCAATTTGAAAATATTTTTTTCAGTTATGCTGAATAAATTTATCTGAAAATGTCCCAAAATAATTACGATTAAAAAGCGGTCAGGCTGAGGTTAAGGTAGTGGATGAGCTCTGATGAGAGTTTTCAGATGAGATCTGATGAGAATGTAATCAAAACTCATAAGAAGAGCTTAATCTTTTTACTCATAATTTTTTATTATAAAAATTCAATAATAATCATGTCTTTATTGATTTATTATTTTTCATATAAGATTTTAATTGTTTGTAATAATCTCATTTTATTATTTTTGTAGATTTAAGTTCTATGGCTATTTCATTATTTATAATCAAATCAATATATCCAGTTCAAATAACTTCATTATCTATTTTATAATCAATTTTTATTTCTTCTTGCACATTATATCAATTTTTTTTTAATTCATAAACTAATCCTTTCTTATAAACTTTTTCAAGCAACGATGGTCAAAGCGCATCATGGACTTTCATTGCTATTCAAATTATGTTATAAGTAAATTTATCATCAACTTTCTTTTCTTCTCATCTGACCTCATTCTTTTCTTCTCATCTGACCTCATTCTTTTCTTCTCATCTGACCTCTCCCTCTGGAAACCCCTGTAGATCGTTAAATAAAAATCAGTCCCAATATTGCCTATGCGGAATTTTATTGACTAAATCAATAATTTTCGGATCAGCTTTTTTATTTGTTAAAATACTATCTCTAACATGTTTATATGCCTTCACAATAGTTCAAACATAAAATTCTGATTTACTTCTTCACTCGATTTTCATGGCATCCACGTATGGAATAATTTCAGCAAGTCTATTTATCGTACACAAATCTTTTGAAGATAAAATATAACTTCAATTTTCATCTTCACCAAGTTGAAATAATTTTCACTCTCTGCGTTCTTCTTCAATCCAAACTTTATATTTAAATCTGCACGCATTTGTGCATTCTCATTTATTTCACGGCCTGCCGGAAAGATAATCTCCCAATAAACAACGGCCCGAATAAGACATACACATAGCTCAATGAACAAAAACTTCCAACTCAATTTTTGGAACTTTTTTTTTAATTTCTTTGATTTCATTGATGTGCAATTCTCTCGCAAGAACAATTCTCGCTATTCACAAATCATATCGAAATCTTACTGCATCATAGTTCATAGTCGAAGTTTGAGTACTCAAATGCAAAGGAATTTTTGGCAAATATTTTCTAATGATGGTAAATGTTCATGGATCCGAAAAAATAATCGCATCTGCTCAAACATCAGCAATTTGTTCTACCGTAGATTCAAATATTTTGATATCCTGATTTCTAGGAAATATATTCATAGTCAACAAAGCCTTAGTTCAATTCAAGTGCAAATCTTTTATCGTTTTTTTTAAATCAGAAAAAGTTTTAATTTTATTTTGCCTCATTCTAAGAGAAGTAAATGGCACTCAAACATAAACCTCATCAGCTCAATATTTGCTAGCTACCATAGCTTTTTGATATGATCATCAAGGCGCAACTATTTTGGGAATTTTCATAAATTTAATTTTTTAATTTAAATCTGAAATATCGTATTTATTTATACTTTTTATTCAAGTAATCATTGAACAAAAAAAGTATATCCAAACAAATGTATTCCAAAAAATAATCCAAATTATTTATTCTGATTTTTCTAATGTTCATAACAGCGCATCCAAAACGCGTTTAGCCGTGAATTTTTGATACATCAAATGTATCGATTCTTTTAGAAGCTTAGCTAGTTCTTCTGGATTTTTTACATTAACTTCGCTTATATCAAATAATTCATTTTTACAACCTCA
>JBBABP010000020.1:0-16605 GCA_041657585.1 Candidatus Absconditabacterales bacterium
GTAGCAAAAATTTTTACTTTTGAGAGAGGGCTTTTGGTTTGATGAATTTGAATTTTAATTTGATTTTTTATGGATTTGTTAGTTTTTATTCATTGGATAAATACATGATCTATAGATGTTATTTCATTTAGGATTTGATTGTATGCATTGTTTTTTATTATTACATGAATACAAATTATTTATTTTAGTTTTCTCTTTTATTTATTTAATAAACATAAAAATTAATGAAAATACTGATTACTTGATGAGCATGATTTGTTGCTTCCAATATAACTAAAGTTCTTCTTGACCAATGACATTCAATTATTTCTATAGATAATTTTATATTATGAAAAAAAGAATATATTCAAAATTTTTTTACCAATCCAAATTATAAATTTATCCAAGAAGATCTGTTGAATTTGGAAAAAATTCAGATTTATTTTCAATGAATTGATCTTGTTGTTCATTTGGCAGCCAATAGTGATATTTCGAAATGAGCCGAAACAACAGATATTGATTTGAAAATATGAACAATTGCCACTTATAATGTTCTTGAATGCATGAGAATAAATAAAATTAAACAAATTATTTTTGCTTCTACGAGTGCAGTTTATTGAATTGCAAAAAAAATTCCTACATGAGAAGACGATGGCCCAATATTCCCTATTTCTCTTTATGGCGCTAGCAAACTTGCCTGTGAAGGTTTAGTCTCATCTTTTAGTCACAATTATAATATACAATCATGGATTTTTAGATTTGGAAATGTGATAGGAAGAAACTCTACTCATGGTGCTGCTTATGATTTTGTGCATAAACTCAAAAAAGATCCAACACAATTATTGATTCTTGGCAATTGAAAACAAGCAAAACCATATATTTATATCGATGATTTGATAGATTGAATATTGTTTTGATATGAACAGACAAAGGATGAATTAAATTATTTTAATCTGACTACCCAATGAAATACTTCAGTTACATTTATTGCAGAGTCTATTATCAAGCATATTTGATTACAAGATGTGAAAATTAATTATACTTGATGAGAACAGTGACGAAAGGGAGATGTGCCACAAGTTCAGTTAGATAATTCAAAATTAAAACAATTGTGATGGAGTCCAAAATATGATAGTGAGCAAGCTGTTATTCAAGGCACAAAAGATATTATTGATCAGATTTATTTTTGAAAAGAGTTATAACAATATATTGCATTTGTCCATAAAATTTATATTATAAATTTACATATGGTTCAAATGATTTATTGTTTAACTATTTATTATGTTTATAGCTCGTGCTCCATTAAGAGTTAGTTTTACTGGTTGAGGTAGTGATATAAAAAGTTTTTATAAGGAACATTGAGGTGCTGTATTGAGTACTTCAATAAATAAATGAGTGACTGTTGTTGTAAATAAAAAATTTGATAATAAAATCAGATTTAGTTATTCTGAAACAGAAAATGTTGAACATACAAATCAATTAAAACATAATTATGCTAAAGAAATATTAAGTTTGCTTGATATGGATTGATGATTAGAAATCGTTTCAATTGCAGATATCCCTTCAAAATGATCGTGACTTTGATCGTCATCTTCATTCGCTGTCGCAATGTTGCACGCACTTCATGCTCATAAATGAGAATATATAAGTGCAGAAAAATTAGCACAAGAGGCTTGCATTATAGAAATTGAAAAATGCTGACAGCCAATTTGAAAACAAGATCAATATGCTTCGGCTTTTTGATGATTAAATTTAATTGAATTTAACCAAGACGATAGCGTTTCAGTAAAAAAAATTATATGTCTAAAAGAAACTAAACAAAGATTGCAAGATAATTTTCTTATGATGTACACATGAATAACTAGAAGTGCATCAGATATATTGTCTGTCCAAAATAAAAACATGATATCAGATCAAAAAAAAATTGCAATAATGAAAAAAATGGTTTGACTAACTTATGATCTTAAAAAAGAATTGGAAAATAATAATCTGAATAATTTTTGAGAAATATTACATGAAAATCGAGAGTTAAAAAAAGAAATGGCTTGAGGTATAAGTAGTTCTCAAATAGATGATCGGTATCATAGAGCAAGAAGAGCATGAGCTTCCTGAGGCAAATTGCTTTGAGCGGGGGGTTGATGATTTTTTTTGTTTTATGCTCCAAAAGAAAAACATGATGAAATAATAAAAGCTTTACCAGAATTGAGAAATATAGATTTTCAATTTGAAAATGAATGAAGCAAAATAATTTTCACATACTAAATTATTTATAATCAACTTTATTTCTGAAATAAACTAATGTCAAAAATTACTGTAATATGAGACGCGGTATTAGATAATTATATTTATTGAAATACTGATAAAAAAAATCCAGAATCTCCAATGCCATTGTTAATTGTAGAGGAAGAAGAATATAGATTATGATGAGCTTCAAATGTGGCGAATAATATTGCAAGCCTGAATTGATGAGTTAATTTAATAAGCATAATATGAAAAGATGAAAATTGAAAAAAATTCAAAAAATTATGTGAAAAAAATAAAATTAATTTAATCTGAATAATTTCAGACAATCCAACAATTACAAAAATCAGATTTATTGATTCTCAATATAAACAACAACTTTTGAGAGTAGATTATGAGAAAAAAAATAATTTAGTGAATTATAACGCACAAGAAATTATTGATATATTGTCATTGCAGAAACCAAAATATATTGTAATTTCAGATTATAATAAATGAATTATAAATAAAAATCTTGTTGAAGAAGTAAAAAATTTTTCAAAAAAAAACTGATCTTCGATATTAGTTGATACTAAGCCACAAAATATAAATTTATTTAATTGAGTTTTTCTTATAAAACCAAATTTTAAAGAATTTTGTGAAATGATATGACAAAAAATTGATAATACTGATGAAAATATAGAAAATTATTGAAAAGAATTTACAAAAAAATATAATACAAATCTTGTCGTGACGAGATCTGCAAAATGATCGTCGTTAATTACAATAGATTGAAATGTTTTTCATATCAAGCCATCAGAAGTACGTAAAGTTTTTGATGTGACGTGAGCTTGAGATACATTTATTGCGACTATTGCATATTGATTGGATAATTGATATAATTTGGAAGATGCAGTTAGATTGGCTAACAAGGCAAGTTGAATAGTTGTGGAAAAAGTTGGAACTGCTACAGTTACAAAAGAAGAGTTGTGAATATAAATTTTTCTATAAATAGTTGTTTAGTATAAATAAAAAAATTAAACTTTATGAACGTAAAATTTTTGAGATTTGTAGATAAATATTTCTTTGGATTTTTTATCCTATGTTTTTTTCGGTTGAAATATTTTTTTGTAAATAAAAAAAAGAATATTATAAATCATCCAAAAAAAATTCTTGTTATCCGTTTATGGGCATTGTGAAGCTCATTATTAACTTTTCCTATGATTAAACAATTAGAAAATCATTTTTGAAATGACGTGAAATATGATTTGTTGGCTAGTTCAAGAAATATTTGAATTTTCAAAAATCAATGATATTTTAATCAGACTTATAATTTATTTAAAATAAAAGATATAATTAAATTAATATTTAGTTTCAAAAAATATGATATTGTCATAGATGCGGAGGAGTATTTTAAGATTTCAAGTTTTGTAAGTTTGTTGGTTGGGAAAATTACTATTGGTTACAATAATCTTTGGATTAGAAAATTGGCTTATACTGATCCGATACATTATATTCCTAACGAACATAATTTGATTAATTGCATTTCTCTTTTGAATCCATTGTGAGTTAAAACCTATAAGCCTGATTTTATGGAACCATTGAAATATTTAGAAAAAGATAAAATAAAAGTTGATAACTTTTTAAAAAACTCGTCACTCGTCACTCGTCACTCGTCACTTATCTGTCTTCATACTTGATGAGCTGAGACCTCAAAAGATAGGGCCTGGCCACAGAAAAAATGGATAGAATTAATCACTAAAATCTTAGAAAAAAATCAGAATGTTTATATATTTTTGTCATGAACGAAATTTGAAAAAAATATTATTCAAAATATAATAATAAATCTTTCAGAAAAATATAAAAAAAATGTTATAAATATATGCTGATTTTTTAATATTTTTGAATTTGCATATTTATTAAAAAAATGTAATCTCATGATATCAAATGACACAGGACCTATGCATTTAGCCGCCGCGATGTGAACTAAAACGATAGGGCTATTTGGCCCAGAGTTGCCTAGTAAATTTGGTCCGTGGCCATTGGATAAAAATGTTGGATTATATAAATGAGATGGCGAGGCGAGCATTAAGGTGCATTTGGCGCTGTGGTGAAAATGTTCTGAAGAGATGATAGATAGGATAGAGGTAAAAGAAGTGATGAAGTATATAGATGGTTTATAATTGAAATATATTGTCTGTGGAATAGTATTTATGTATTTATATTTAATTAAATAAAAATGTCGAAAATATCGTTTATTCTTCCTATCTATAATGAAGAAAAAAATATTCCTATTTTGTATAAAGAACTTATTAAAGTTATTCAAAAAATTGGTTGTAATTATGAATTAGTATTTATAGATGATAAATGAAAAGATGATTCTTTATATGTTCTGATAGATTTACAACAGAAAGATAAAAATATCAAAATAATCGAATTTTCAAGAAATTTTTGACATGAAATGGCCGTAAAGGCAGGTATGGATAATGTTGATGGCGATTATATACTTATGATGGATTGTGACATGCAGGATCCTCCTAAACTTGTAGAGCAGATGTATCAAAAGATATGTGATTGATATGATATAGTATATGCCAAAAGATCAAAAAGAGCAGCAAAAGATTGAATGTTTAAAAATATTGCAACTTTCTTTTTTTATAGAATGTTAAATAAATTGACGAATCTCTATATCCCCGAGGATACAGGAAATTTTAGGATTTATACTAAACAGATTAATGATTTAGTTAAAAACCTGAATGAACAATCTAGATTTTTGAGATGATTATTTGCTTGGGTTTGATATAAACAAGCTAGTGTGGAATATGATAGATGAAATAGATTATATGGCGATACTTGATATGGTTTTTGGAAATTACTTAAACTTGCATTGGATGGCGTTTTTGCTTTTTCTGAAAAGCCATTGAAAATTGCAACTTGGTTTGGTTTTTTGTTTTCTGGTGTTTGATTTTTGTTGTGATTGTTTTTTATCTTAATGAAATTTATACGTCCAACTCTTTATGTTTCTGGTATTACTACCGTAATCGTTCTTTTGTTTATTGTTTGATGAATACAGCTGATTATTTTATGAGTGATTGGTGAATATATAGGTAGGATTTATAATGAAACGAAATGAAGGCCCCTATATATCGTAAAACATATCTATGAAAAATAAGAATATTGCTATTGTATGATGATGATTGAACGGCATTTTTCTTGCTTATGAATTTGTAAAAAAATGATATACTAATATTACTTTATATGAAAAAGGGTCAGCGGTTTGATGATTGTTAGGCTGTTATGATTTTGATTGAGTTAAATTGGAAAAATATTATCATCATGTTTTCAATACTGACAAAAATTTACTTGATTTGATACAAGAATTGTGACTTCAGAATGATCTGATTTTCAAAGAAAGCAGTATAGGTAATCTCAAAAATGGCAAAATAGTTCCCTTTGTTACTCCTATGGATTTGTTTAAGTATCCTTATTTGAGTTTTCTGTCAAAAATTAGGGTCTGATTTTTTTCTTTGTTTCTGCAGAAATGTCCTTATGGAGAAAAATTCAGAAATTTGAAGGTAGAATCTTGGATAAAAAAATATATGGGTAGATGAGCTTGGAATAATCTATGGAAACCTATATTTCAAAAAAAATTTCATCAATATACAAGTACGCTTTCTTTGAGCTTTTTATGGACAAGACTTTATATAAGAGCTAATTCCAGGGAGTGAGGAAAAGAGATGCTATGATATATGAAATGAAGTTTCTATCGTATTGTTGATAGGGTTGTTGTGTCATTACAAAATAAGGTCATCATAAAGACTAATTCAAATATTCAATCTTTTGATGATTATAGGCTTGTTGTTGATTGAATATCTTATCATTATGATATTATTGTTTCTACTTTAGCTACACCAATCTTTGCTGATCTTATAGATGCAAATGTTTATAAGAGCTTCTATTCTGCACTACATTCTGTGAACTATCTTTCTGTAATTTGCCCTCTTTTTGTTTTTGATAAGCCCATCACTACATATTATCGAATAAATAATGTTGATGAATCTATTGATATCTGATGAATCATAGAACATACCAATCTGTTTAATTTTCCTGATTACCATAATAAGAAATTTATGTATTTTTCACATTATCTAACTTCTTTATCTCCTTTACTCAAAATGGATGAGGAATATCTAAAATCCTATTATTTGGATGTTTTCAAAAAAGCTCTACATATTTCAGAACAACCAAAAGATATATATATTGCTAAGGATATGTTTGCACAGCCTGTTTATACGGCTGATTTTCCAAATGAACTTATTGGCTTTAAGACTCCAATCCTTGGCGTCTATCAATGTAATATGGTAAATTTTCTGCCTATAGAAAGAGGTATTAATAGTAGTATTATGATAGCAAAAAAATTTATTGATTATATTTCTTTTCATGGAAATCATTAAAAAGCTTTATACACAACACAAACATTTTGTTAACTATTCTCTTATATGATGTACTTGAGTTATATTAGATTTTTGTGTGTATTATATTTTGGTAAATAAATTTTATGTGAATTATCAGTTGGCAAATTTTATTAGTATCTCTTGTGGTATTATCAATAATTTTTTTCTTAATTTATTTTTTAATTTTAAAACTAAAAATAGATTTGTATTGAGATTTATTTCTTTTTATATAGTCTGATTGATAGGTATATGAGTAAGCGCTTTGTTATTGAATCTTCTTATAGAAATATGATGATTCGATAAAAACATTTCCAAAGTTTTGACCATCATTGTTATTGTTATCTTACAATATGGATTAAATAAACATATAAGTTTTAAAAAATAAATATTATTATGATGATTGTTGTTAAAACTAAAGTGATGGTGAATAAAGTGAAAAGATTTATTTTTAACAAAATAAACGCTCTATTAATTATTTTTTTATTATTAAGCTTTTCTTTCCATATTTATAATCGCAATTACCATTTCCAGGAAGTTGATTCAACTATGATATATCAAACTATGCAAGATTTTATGAGTATGGCAACAAGTAGATTTAATTGAACTTTCTTTGATTGAAAGGATCATAATAAGCTAATAACAAAAGCATTTGCAACTAATATTATAGAAAGACCACAAATATCGTCGTTATTAAATAGTATTTTCCAAGATGCCTATACGCCAGAAAGTAAGGAAAGGATTATAAATAGTATAGAGAAGATAAGCTTTCTTTGATATCTTAGGATATGATTGTCTTTTTTTGCCTATAAGTTTTCATATGTTTTGCCATGAATATCTGACGGGCTTAAACTTGCTTTAACTTCTACATATTCTTTTTGACCATGAATGATATATGGTATTGTGTTTTATGGAATTCATGATTATGATTCTTTTATGTCTAGAATTTTATGGGTAACTATATTTATATTTCATTTTTCTGTGTTGTTATTATATTTACTACTAGTAAAACTAAAAATAAAAAGTCCGGTTGCATTATTTATATCATTAATGATGCTTTTTTCTATTAGTTTTTATTCTTATTGATATCATCCATGAAGCACAATATGGAATGTTTTTACTATGATGATATTTTTGTATTATATGATTTGTGCCTATGAACATAGAAATTTTTATAAAAATATATCAAAATTGACCGCGGTTTTGGTTTTTTTCAACTATCTTATTGTTTTCCCTCGGTTTGCCCTTATGCTATATAAATTCTATGGGAATTTTATCACATATAAAATGAAAAAATATGATTGGAAATATATCAAACAATTTATTTTTAAGTTGCTCAAAAGCATATTTTACATAATAAAAGAGCAGAAAGTTGCTTTGATATGCATGGCTATGTGTTGAATATTATTTTTTGATTCCAATGCTACTAAATATCTAGTACTTGCTAGAGAATCGTGACATTGATTTTGGCAATTTTTTATAAACTTATACTATATTATATTGAATTTCCTTTCAATATATGCCTGAAATAACCTAATAGATAGTATAACCTTTATTGCGTCTTTTGGATTGATTTTGTTTTGATATATCTATATGTTCCAAAATAAAATAAAATATCCTAAGCGAATAAATCATTATTTAAAGATTCTTGTATGAATACTTTTGGTGATTTTTTCTTTTAGAATATTGGTTTTTATACCTACGAGACATATACTATGGTTAGCTCCTTTGGTCTTTATACCAATTGCTGTATCCATAGATCGTATTGTTGATTATATATGAAGATATAGATTTATTTGTGGTATAATTTTTATTATGTTTGTGGGTTTTTGATGTTATTCAGTTTTTGATAGATCATTAAAAACATATGACATCATTTTGAAACAAAATTTTTTGTATGTTTCTCCTTATAATACAACTCTTGTGTTAGATGTTTATTGATCTAAATTTTGATATACAAATAAATATTGATTTTTAGAAAAAACTACAAAAATAAGAAAATTTTTACATCCTTCTGATAATTTCTTTTCACTTGTTTCGCTATCAGAGATAGAAAAATGAAAAAAATATTTTTATATAAGTCAGATGAGTAATTTTTCATGACGATTACAAGGTCGTAGTGTTAAAAATATTAAATATAAAACATATAATGAAAAAATTTATTTTTCTGATGTGTATTTTATAGCAAATAATAAATGATCATGAAGCCCTTATGTTCATACTTTTCCTAATACATTTTATGTATGAGAATTTGAATTGTTAAAATAGTTTTTATAATTTATTTTATTGAATGATTCAAAAACCTATAATCAGTATCTGTATACCCACCTATAAAAGATCCAAAACCCTCAAAGAATGATTGGACAGTATAACAAGACAATTTGATGGCAAAATCGAAAAAAAGATAGAGATAATCATCGCTGATGACGCAAGTCCTGATGATACTGAGCATATGGTCAGGGAGTATATGAAAAAATATGATAATATAGCGTATTATAGATATCCCAATAATAAATGATTGACCTATAACATTACCGCTGTAACCAATTTTGCACATTGAGAATATCTCCGATTGTTCACTGATGATGATTGTATGACCGATTTTTCATTGAAATATGTCATCGAAATTATAGAAAAGTCATCATTTGATCTGATGATATGTAATGCTCATTTTGGATCAGATATGCAGATTCATATTGATAAAAAAGCTAACACTTATAAGACTTTACATTGAATCAATAATTTTGTTGATTATTTATTTGATCATAGAAGAACTTATCAGCAACTTATGGTATATTTCTCCTTTTATTCTGTGATAGTGGTCAATCATAAATATTTCAAAGATTCATTGGCCTTGCAAGATCAGGATTTTATCTATCAAAATATCTTTCCTCAAGATATAATAATCTATACTCAGATCAAAAAAGACAAAACTATCATCATACCAGACAATATATTTACTATATGAAGAACTTTGAATGAGTCATATAAAACCTCTATGAAATTCGTTACTGACTTTAATGTAACTATGGATATGATAGAGTGAGCTAATTGATTACAATGATCGAAAAAATGGAAGATTCTCAAAAGAATATGTGTTTCATGACGGAGAAAAACCATACTTTTGTGATTCTTGTTGAGATGGTTACATATAGACTATAAGAAGAATTTCATTTTTAAAAAACTGTATGAATTCTATAAAAAACACATACAGAATCAAACGGCTTAGTTTATAGCATATTGATTATATCTAGATATTTTTGTGCTTGTGTATTTCGATCATATTTTTTGATAACTTCCTGTGCTTGATTATGTAACATGGTTAGTGATTCTTCATGTACTAATGAGTTGAACATGGCAATATATGTCTTACTATCGTTATTCTGATTTATAAACTTATTGAATATCGTATCTTCAAGCATATCCATATGACATTTCTGTGAGATGACAGGAATACAACCAAAACTCATGGCTTCCAGAATTACCAAAGGTTGTCATTCATAATACGAGGGGAGAAAAATCACATCAGCTGTTCACATCAATTCATAGAGTGTCTTCCTTTCCAATTTTCATAGAGCTTTGATATTTATTTGAGTACTGTTATATTCATTCCCTATTATATAAAATACAATATTTTTCTTTGATAATTGTTGGGCTGTTTCCTCTAAAATCTTGATTCCTTTCCTTGCATGGTCGTTTGAGATGAACAATACTTTCAATCATTCATGTTTTTTGTCTGTCGGTGAAGATAATAGTATCGGATCATATCAATTATAGATCACTCTTATCTTCTCTTTATTCAATCCATAGTATTCTATCAATTCATGTAACAGATATTTGGATAGGGTTATTACAAGATCAGATTTCTTGAGTACATATTTGGATGCTATATTATTTAATCGCAGAAAACAGTAATATTTTGTTTTTTCTATGATATTGTTGAATTTTATATATGTAGCGTATTTGATTAAAGATTTGGTAGCTCAATGAATTATCGAGATCAAAGTAAATTTTTTCTTGTGAAATAGCAGATACCAAGCTGAAGCTCACATGTTATCTATCAAAATGTCTATTTCATACTGTTTCAGGAATTTCTTTAATTTAAATATGAAGAAAAAGAAATTAAATCATAAAAAATTCGGTGTCTTTATGGAAATATACGTTATCTTTCATTTTTTTACTGTTTCTGTGTGATTTCCTGTGAAAATAAATGAAACTTCATGTTCTTCTGCTAGTTTTTCACCGATCTCTTTGGTGACTTTTTCCGCTCAGGATCATTTATCAGGGTTATAAAGCGATATAATCGCTATTTTTCTTGTCATATATGTACATTATTCTTTAAAAAATCTATATGCTATTGTTTTTATGAAAATAGGAATTATAGCTATAATGAATGTTATTGTTCATACTACTAGAGCTACTATTATCCTTAGTATCTTTGTTGGTTCAAATCTGTTCTTGTTTTGAAATATTGATATATCAGCAGTATTTTTAACTATATCAAATTCGTTTATGGCTACTATCTTTTTGGATAGGAGAGCTACGGGATATAGAGGTGAATTTATATTTGGTATTACTATTCATTTTTTTAGAAATGCAGATAGTTTTGTTGATCGTTGCATATATTCTAGATCCTGATTCGTAAATCAGCTTATTCATATTCAACTAGGTGCTGTCCCTCATATTACAAATAATCCATCAGCATAATCATGTATTTTATCTATGGGTGTTGTCAATTCTTTTTCATTTTTAGCGGTGCCTGTGGGTGGTCTATATAATTGTAGTATTCTATTCAATGATAAATCAAGCGTTTTACGTGCAAAAAGAAAATCCTTGATAGCCAGATATATTGCTTTCAAGTCATTTCCTGATTTTCCGAAAAACAATTTAGTATATGATGATCGAAAGTACATATAGAGGAGTATCATGTTTATTATCGATAGTTTCTTTGTCGTCTTTATGAGCCATAGCATATTTCTTCGTGCAAAATATATCCGCCAAGAACTCCGGTTGTTTTTTTTTAAATAAGGATGAAAATGCCTTTTGTTGGTTATGATTTTTTTATATCAATATTTTTTGATCATTTTCTCTATTCTTGGTTCCCATTCACCATCTCATCCTCTTGTAAAGTATCTAGGATCAATTGTTCAACAATCTTTGAGAAAATTTGTGGGATAGCACATAAATTGATATGAACATGAGTGTGGTTGTGGATAATTTATAACTGAAGTAAGGTATCATAAACTTTTTTTATTCATTTTTCTATATACGATAGAAAAAGCTTGATCATCCAAAAACACCACATCATCTTCAACGAGGAAAACATAATCATATCATCTATCTACTGCATATTCCAATCATAGAGAATCACATCCATCTGTTCATAGATTCGCTGTAGTAGTAACTACTATTATATTATTGTTTTTTAACTCTTTAGCAAAATTCATCTCTATACCTTGGGAATTGTCGATGATTACAAAATCGAATTCTTCGCTATTTTCTTCTTTGGAAATATATTCAGAAAGTATATGAATATTCTCTGTTGATTTAAAAAAAATACATACTATCGCTGTTTTATTCTTTCTTTCATATCTTATCTTCTCTTCTTTTTTCAAAAAATCTTTTCGATTCTTCCATCTCATAGTTCATTCTTTAGTATTCTCTAATATATAATCAGGGAGTGTCATGTTTATTGCTTTTTAGCTAAAATGATAAGATTTAGATACGTATTTTTCCTATTTGGCAGTATGGCAGATAGTATTGTCCCAATCAAATTTGTCGGAAATATAAAAATGATTGATAAAATTCATTTGATGATATTGTTTTTGAAAAACAGTATTAAATCAAAGAAATAACAGTTTATTAGCTGAAAGATAGTCTCTATATATGTTCATTTCTTATCTATTTTTTCTACAATAAATCAATTTCTTTCCAAAACGTTTTTCATGCCAAAACTCGTGTATCTTCAGAAGTCATAGGGTACTTCGTGTTCTCATAAAATAAACGGTATTGTGATTAAGATTGTTCATTCTTTCTTAAGTACTCTATGTAATTCTTTTACAACAGCATCTATATCAAATACATGTTCAAATACCTCTGATGCTAAAGTAGCATCGAAGGAGTTGTCTTCAAACGGTATTTTTTTTCAATCATAATATATATCTATATTTTCCGATACATGACTATGTCAGCTTTTTTCTATATCTACTCATATATACTCCTGATAGGTAAATAGCTCTTTATATGGCTTCTGACCGCATCCGAAATCTAAGATGCTTCATTTTAAGAATTTACTGTTGTTCTTTATTCAAGTATAGATTCATTTTCTGATAAAATACGTTGGATTTATAAAAAAAGAAATAATATTTGGTTCAAATAAACTTTTTCTAATTATTTTTTCTAGTGATGTGATTATTTTCATAATGATCTATTAATCGTAAAATACAACTATATATTTCCATTCTTTTTGAAAACTCATATATGAGTGTGTCATTTAACGATAAATTTTCTCTCATCAAAAATAGATGGTCATCTAAAATACAATCGAATTTTTTGGAGTTTAGCAAAAAGATTCATTAATCTACCTTGTGGAAGATCTTGACCATAATAAATATAGTGCAGAAACGACCAGTATGATAAACTTTCCTCAAAATAATCGATCATTTCAATGTTGTATTTCTTTAAAGATTCAAAAGATTCCTTTGTCCACCATAATGGATGGTGGGGTGGTAAATTTAAGAAATCCCAGGTTGTTCATAAATATCAATGCGGGTTGGGAACTGCGAGTATAAAGATTCATCACTCTTTTAGCAGATTATGGACTCTTTTGATCATGCCGTCAGCGTCATTTATGTGTTCAAATACTTGGAATGTAACAATCATATCATATTTTCAATATTCGTTCTTATTGTCTAAATCTATTATCTTTATTCATTTTTTTGTACATTTTTCTAATGCTGATTTATTTAATTCATTGCCTGCTATTTCATTGACTATATGTTGTAGTTTTTCAAGGAAATATCAGTTAGCACATCAAATTTCTAATAATGAATCAGGTCTGTATTTCTTTATAAGATCAAGTGCTTTATTAAAATCCCATTTCTGAGTACTGTAATACTTATCTCCTGCTGATATTTTAGCATAATATTCACTGTCTCATTCGATGATGTAATCAAAAAATATCAATCAGCAATCAATGCATTCTAATCTTTTAATTTCTTTCAGCTCTCAAAAAAAATGTCTTACTTTTATCTTTGAACTATATTCTTTTATAATCTTTGAAACATTTATTCTCTCCAGCATAAAATATTTTTTTGAATTGCATAATGGGCAACATTCGTTTTTTTTCATGGAATAATATTTGAAATAAAATTTATATGAATGGTGAATTTGTAACTCAAATATCTTTGTTTTGTATATAATCAACCAAAGGTATTATATTTTATTTTGTTAATATAAATCATATCTGATTGGTTTTTCATATTAGGGTTGCATATATCCTATAGAGTATGAATACTACTTTCATAATGCTATATGATTTTTTTCCTAAATCTTTATTTCTCCAGACATATCAATCATATATTAATCATTGGGGTAGATATTTGTATTCTACAATACTGAATCATCATTTTTTTAATAACAATGTGGCACTTTTTAAAGTATGTACTATCACATGTCTTGGAATATCTCTTTCTAATACATAAGGACCTAAATATTTTGAAGACATACAATCTATATTGGGTGTTGTTATGATTACTTTCCCTCATTTTTTCAATAGATTATATATTTTTTTTAATGATCATTCCGGATCTTCCATATGTTCTAGAGAGTGGGCAAGATATATCACATCAAATTGTAATCATCAGAAATCAGTGTCTGAAATATTTGGTCCGTAGAATATATTTCATTTTCTTACTAGTTCTCCTATATCGAAACCATATGCCTTCCATCATCTTTTTTGCATAGTACCAAGACTGGGTCAATCTCCACATCAAACATCCAGAAAATATCTTCATCCTCATTGTTCTTTTGGTAAACCAAATTTTCTTCCTACTGAAAACATGTTTCTTACTATATCCATTATTTTATCTTTTAATGTTTTTTTGTCTTCAACAGCATGATAGGCTGAATAGGTTGATGGATACCATGTCATAATTTCTTTCTTGTCAGGTATAGGATCTACCATTTCTACTCAACAGTTTATACATTTTACAATGGTATATACTTTATCTGAAGAGTGATGCATATAATCTTTCCCTGTATGTGCTATTTTCAATTTTCATCCACAAATGAAACATTTTTCTTCCATAGTTTTTATTATATATATAAATATTTTTTGATGTATTGTTTATGTTATAGAATAGATTATTTAGTATACAGTACATTGCATACTTTATCTATATCAAAGTCTTCTTTGGCTATTTCATCATAAATATCTAAAAGTTTGGTGATCGGTATTTTTTTGTAGTTTATTTTTATGAGTTTTTCAATGATTTCATCAGAGAACCTGTGTTTTATAAGTTTTGCAGGAACTCATCAAACTATTGCATACGGAGGTACAGATTTGGTGACGACAGAATATGCCGCGATGATTGCTCATTGTCATATAGTGATTCATGACATGACTTTGGCTCAGGTTCAAATCCATACATCATCTCATACTTCTATTCCTCCATTGCTATAATATTCTCTTGATTCCACTCAAGGTATTTTGTTCATAATGCCCAAAGGATATGTTAAGAGATTTTTATACTTATGGTTGCCTCATAATATGAATGTGACATCATGAGCGATAGAACAATAATCTCATATACTCAGTGACTCTCATGGATGTCCTCGCATTTCTACATCTATAACTCAATAGGTATATCTTCATATTTTTACATTCTTTAAACTAAAAAAATCTATAGATGATGCTGGGTACTTTGGTATAGTATGATTGTGATGGTTTTTTATCCTATATTTTAAAACAAAAAAAATAAATGCTATCGGTTTGAATAACTTGCTCAAAACATATCTGATGGCTTTGAAAATATACCCTAATTTCATATATATAATGAATCAATAAAAGTTGTATTCTGTGGGTGTTTATACTAGTTTTTATTCTTATGATTTCAATCTTTTATCTTGATTTCCTTATCGCACTAAACTCTTTTTTCATCAATACTATGCTTTTATAGTTTATCCCTGCAATGCATATATAGTATCCGATACAGATTATTATAAAATAGAATAAGTTTTCGTATCTATGTATATCTTCTAAAATAAACACTTTGTTTTTTATATAATATATTGTCGCTGATAATATTCCTATGCTTATGAGATTTTTGATTAGATACCGTCGATCGAAACTAATTTCCTTATCTTTGTCTATTTCCCTGTAGCTCATACAACACAACATGATCCATGATATCATCATTGCTGCTACGGCTCCGATAACTCCCCATACTTGTATGAAAATCAGGTTAAGGACAATGTTGGTAATAAGTGCTATGAATATTATCTTCGCTCTTGCTTTGACTTTGCCCATACCTGCTAAAAATCAGAAGTTGATACTAAATAACACGTAAAATATCAAGAATGCTCACGAATACGATAGAAGCTGTCATGAATAGGTGAACTTCTGTCCGAATAATATGGTCGATATGACTGGTCCAAGAACGAGAAACAATCCTGATACGCTCAAGGCAAACAGTGAAAAATACTTATAGAGGACATTTTTTAATACAATTATCTTATCGTGTTGCTTTTTCTCGATCAATTCTGTAGTGAGAGGGAAGAGGTAACTAAAGATTGGGCCTGTAATTACTGTGAAAGAGAGAACCAGACTCAGATAGTTTGCATAATATCCTGCCGTTTCCGCTCATAGGAAATATATTACGAATTGCTGGTCCAGTTGTGAGAGTAATATGGTCACATTTATTCATATAAACACCCAAAAGGCGTACTTCATCTG